>CAMYNE010000221.1 GCA_947259675.1 uncultured Pirellulaceae bacterium | reverse complement strand
GAAGAAACGCAAAAAACAGTTTGCAAGTCGAATTAGTGGCGTTTGCGCTGTTCCGGCAAAGCACATACGCGACTTTGTTCCGGCCTACGTGAGAAATGCTCACTAGGACCCGGAACTCACTTGCTCAGCTGATTAATCGCTTGTTCAACAATCGGGTTTCCTGAAAGTGCCTGGCTTGGATTTTCCTTTAAGGCAACCAGGTGGGGCAACGCTGGTTGCGCCTGGGGCCCAAACATCAGAAGTGCTTCAATCACCGCTTCTTGACCAATCCCGTCAATGGGTTTTCCACCAAATTCGCTGGAAGCTCTGTATGCAACTTCGTTGATCTTGAGTTTTTCGATCAGTGGTTCGATGGCCCGTTCGTCGCCAATTTTTCCGAGGGCAATCGCGATCGTCGAGCGATAAGCCAGAATTCCGTCGCCGGTGTCAATATCGTTGTCTCCGTGAACCAAACCATCGATCAATACCGGGACGGCCGTTTTCCCATCTTCTTCCATTTCACCGAGCATCTCCGCCGCCAGGATTTTGCAACTGATTTCATAGTGTCGAAACTTCCAACTATCGAAGTATGAGACATCTTCTCCGTTAGGATTCCAATAAAATGCGTCGCCACGGAACTGGTCGATCAGGTTGGCTACAGATTTTTCGGTTGGTGACGTCGGCATGACCATCCAAACCACCACAACGATCGCCGCACAGCCAAGCATGGTTTTTAGGTTAACGATATTGCTCACGAGTCACTCCAAATACCGGTTTCAGTCCGCGCACCCACTGGGTCATTGAAAACTTAAGTCACTGCAAGCGCGGTAAACGCGGAAATGCATTGAAAAAACGGAGTCAAAAACGGAAAAATCGGACTTGCGTCCGCTCGTTCCTCGATCGAAACCTAAACTCCGCCGGTTGTCGTGATCAATTGCCTCAAACCGTTGAAGTAAACTTGTTGAAACCGATCCGATTGGCCAGATCTATTTTTGCACGACTATTTTGTTCCCTATCAAGTTTGTTTCGTCACGGCGTTTTTCTCGTCCCGTTTTTGCCATGCTGGACATCATATCACGTCAATGGGATCATGCGTTGCGAGGCTAAGTTCATTGTTGAGGACGAGCAGTGAACTTGAGGATAACCGTTATATTGCTGATTTGTTTCACCGTCGGTGCAATAAACCAGAAAGCAAATCGAGGATTCGCGAAATGAACGAAACAAAAAAAAAGATCATCTCTCAAATGCTTGATGAACTCATTCTTCGGACTGCACCAAAAGCCAGAACGGTTTCAAAGTATGGCGGCGTGCTGTACACGACAAAACCGGACGATAAGGAAGGTCAGTTTTGTGGAATTTTTGTTTATAAGAATCACGTGCAGCTTTCTTTTGCCAAGGGAACCGAGTTGAAGGATCCTGCTGGCGTGCTGCTGGGCGGCGGCAAATATCGGCGACATGTCAATTTCGAATCCCCAGACGACATCGATTCGAAAGTTCTTTTGGCTTTGCTTAAGCAGTCGGCCAAATTATAGCCCGCGACAATTCCATCGCGACGGTGACGCAACCTTGGCGGCAGGCAATAGACGACATTCGTCGTAGAACGATTGGTAGCCTGTCAATTGTCGCTCCGTCCGGGGCGAGCCCGACGGAAGCGTCTTGGGTGACTTGTGTGGTACGATGAGTGCCCACGCACGGGGCAACCTGGCCGCAGTTCTTCACCACAAGTCTTCATTAATCTGGATCGTCATAAAGCATCGCCAGGCTTTGCCCAAGTAATGTCTTCTAGTCTTGCCATACAAATTCCTCTTGGTTTACCATTTTCGCCAATTCAGAATTTAGCTTATCTTGATTCTGTATTTCGCCGTTAAGCCACGTCACTACGCCGCTGCTCGCGCTAACACCTTGCCAACAACATGAACGTCTAGTTGCGGATACGGTATCCCAATTCCGTGCCGACCAAGCGATTCTTTGGCGGCTGCTGTCAATCGTTCGCGAACTTCCCAATAATCCGCCGGACGACACCAAACACGAACTTGCCAATCCACCGATGAGGCCCCCAACTCCCACAAATAGACTTGTGGCTCTGGGTTCGTCACCGAGCCCTCAATATTGTGCACGGCTTCTTCCAGAGCTGCCCGAGTCCTCTGTAGATCCGCCCCGTAATCAGCCCCTACGTTGACGTCGACGCGTCGATGCTGGTTGTGCGAGTAGTTCTCAAGCGAGCTGCCGAAGATTTCTCCGTTGGGAATGATCAAGTGACGATTGTCGAGCGAATTCAAACGTGTCGTAAACAAGTCAATTTCTTCGACCGTTCCCTCGGTTCCGGCGACGACAATATAGTCATCCACTTTAAATGGACGAAAAACCAACAACATGACGCCAGCTGCAAAATTGGAAAGCGTTCCTTGTAAGGCCATGCCGATGGCGAATCCAAGTGCGGCAAGGATCGCGGCAACGCTTGTTACGTCAACGTCAAAATAGGTAAGCGCCCCAAGAAACATAATTAGCATCAGGCCATTTCGAATCGCCCTGCTGATGAAACGACCCAACGTTAAATCGACTTTTTTCGAAACAACACTGCCACTGATGCGACCAAGGTAGGACGCGAACATGTACCCGACAATCATCACCACGATGAGAATGACGGCTCGCGGACCGTAATCGATGGCCAATGACTGCCAGGCTTCTATTTTGCCTTCAAGAAATGCCTCTTTTAAAGTTGTACCAATTCCCGATTTGTGCAGCGTTTGAACCACTTCGGCACCGACTTGAGCTGCCGCTTCCTGCGCAATCGACTTCGATGCGATAAAACTGATCCCCGTGAACGCGACAAACGGCAACTTCCTTGTTGCGCTAAACATAATTTACTCCTCGGATCGAACGGAACGCCGACATGGTCTGGGTTCTGAAGAACTTGGAGGATTCTAGGAGAATGCGAAGCTTATTCAAGATCGATTGGGTCCCAAATCGGCCTCAATCCAACCGCACTAGACTCAGCTTGATACTTTTTCTAACTTTCTGCGCGGCAAAACAGGTTTTGGCTAAAGATCGATAGTTGCTGACCAAACTCAAACCGGTTGAAATTCGTGCAAAACTACAAAAGATGGACCGAGCTACTGCTCCCGTTGGCGATCATTGCGTCTCTGTTCGTCATCTTTGTGCCGCTTCATCCGACCGTGATGGACTTTTTGCTAGCTGCAAATATCACCGTCGCCATGATTCTGTTGCTCTCAACGGTCTTTATTAAGACACCGTTGGAACTGAGCGTTTTTCCGTCGCTGCTGTTGGGAACGACTCTGGCGCGATTAGCGCTCAATATCGGAACGACTCGTTTGATTTTGACCAAAGGTGCAATCGATGGTGAGATGGCTGCCGGCGGTGTGATTCATAGTTTCGGCGAATTCGTTGGAGGTAACAACATTGCGGTCGGGCTCGTGATTTTTTCGATTATCGTCGTGATTCAATTTGTCGTTGTCACGAAAGGTGCAACCAGAATCAGCGAAGTTGCCGCTCGTTTCGCACTCGATGGAATGCCGGGCAAGCAAATGTCGATTGACGCGGACTTGAATTCGGGCGTCATCGACAATGAAACGGCTCAACGCCGCCGTCAGGAAGTCGCGGCTCATGCGGATTTTTACGGGTCGATGGATGGAGCGAGCAAGTTTGTGCGGGGTGATGCAATTGCCGGTGTCTTGATTACGCTGATCAACATCGCGGGCGGACTTGTGGTCGGTCTGACTAGCCAAATGTCACTTTCACAAGCGGCTGAAGTTTTCACGAGATTGACGATTGGCGACGGACTGGCCAGTCAGTTACCAGCACTTCTGATCTCGATTGCCGCCGGCTTATTAGTGACACGCAGCACAAGAAAATCAGATTTGCCTGCCGACACGGTGAAACAGGTTTTTGCGAATCCGGTTGTGATGGTACTTACAGCGCTATTTTTGGGCGCGTTACACCGCACAGTTGACTGCTGCGAAACCGGCAGAAGTCACCATCGACAAACTGCTGAGCAACGACATCCTGGAGATGGAACTGGGCGTCCACTTGATTCCGCTCGCCAATCCGGCATCCGGCGGAAATCTGTTGGCTGCCATTGCACAAGTCAGAAAACAGTTGGCCGCCGAGTTGGGAATCATCCTTCCCAAGATTCGTGTGCGGGACAATCTTCAATTGGGTGAATTGGAGTACCGAATTCTCGTTCAGGGAAATCCGGCGGACGAGGGTGTGATCGAACCCAACTGTTTGCTGGCCGTCGATACGGGACTTGCCAGCGCGCCGGTCAATCCCGACTCAATCAGGGGGATTTTCAGCGAAAACCTCCACGCCGAACCCGCTTACTGGATCGCTCCGGAAGCGGAACAGGCAGCCAGTGAATCTGGCTACGTCATTATGACCGCCACCGACGTATTGGCCGGTCAGTTAAGGGAGCTTTCGATCCAATATGCGCCTCAACTGTTAACTCGTGACGCGGCCAAACAGTTGATTGATGAAACTCAAAAGTCCTCGCCATCGGTTGTAAACGAGCTGATACCGGACCAGTTGTCTCTGGCTGAGGTTCAACAGATTTTGAAATCACTTGTCGCGGAAGGTGTTTCGATCCGTCCTTTGGGATTGATCCTGGAGACGCTCGGCGATCACGCTCGCAAGGACAAGAACCGTTGGACATTGGCGGAAAAAGTCCGCCAAAGACTTGGAAAACACATCACACACCAACTATCTCCTGGCAGACATCAGCCAATTCATGTGTTTACTTTCTCTGAAGAACTGGAACATCGTATCGCCTGCGCGTGGGAGCGGGAGCAGGATGACATCAAGCTCAATTTGCCGGTGCCTGTTGTTGAAGGCATTGCAAACGCGATTCAAGACGCCGCCCGCAAGATGATGGCCAGCGGAAATCGACCAATCGCTTTGGTGGATCAAGCCATTCGGCCTGTGATCGCAAAACTGTCGATTGATTCCCCTGTCGACATCGTCGTATTGGGTAGTCAAGAGGCGTTGGAAGTGCCGGTCCAGGTTGTCGGCGAGATCAACACAGAACAATTGAACGCGGCGGCTTCGTCGGCCGCATGATCTGGTCAAAGCCTGGGCGACCGAAGAATCTCACGCGAAAATACGAGAGATCTTTCTCGTTTAGGCTCCTTCAGGATGACTGGACCGCTTTTCGATTTCCCTTCGAACCCTATTGGTCCGCTGGCTCAAAATCAAAATATTGTTCTCGCTAGCTCGCGTTTGCTTTCGTTTGGGGGAAAGTCTCTGTAAAACGGAATTTTTTCCAGATTGCTGAAAGTCCAATGTTTCTTTTTGCCGACGATATCTTGACAGCCTGGTTATCCAGGTGCGCTCGCGTGTGCGCTATCCGGAATTCATTTGCCTTCGAAAAAACATTACTGAAAATTACACGACCATGTAATTTGTTCATTGACTTGGCATCATGAATTCTGATATTCACCGCACCATGGTTTTACCAATTGATGTTACGGACAACATCAATCTGGTAGCCGTTCAATCGAACTCAACATTTGGTCATTGACCATTTGACAATAAAACACGCCGCCACTGGCGCTTAAGAACTAGTCACGGAGGATTGCATGGCGACAAACGTTGCATCTGCCGATGAGATTTTGGAAATCTGGAAGCAGTACAAGCCAGATTGCACTAACAAGGAACTACGCAACAAATTAATGGAACGCTATTTTCCGCTCGTCAAATATAATGGCGAGAGAATCTGGCAAAGATTGCCCGACGGAGTCGAGTTGGATGACCTGATTTCGGCAGGTGTTTTCGGACTCATGGATGCCATCGACGCTTATGACATGGATCGTGGCGTCAAGTTCGAAACATATTGCGTCCCCCGTATTCGCGGCGCGATGCTTGACGAATTGAGAACTATGGATTGGGTTCCACGGCTCGTGCGGTCCAAAGCGAGTAAACTCAACGATGCTCGTAAAAAGCTGGAAGCCAAACTGGGACGACAACCCACTGTCCAGGAAATGGCCGAAAGAATGGAATTGACCGTTAAGGAAGTTGAGAAAATGATGAGCGATGCCAACGCCGTTGGTCTCATCAGCCTTAACAAGAAGTGGTACGAAACGGATAGTTACAAAGACGTACGTGAAATCGACGTTTTGCAAGACAAAAAAGGCGAAGATCCAACTCGCCGAATCCAAAAGAACGATTTGATGCGGCTTGTCACCAAGGGTCTTAATCGAAATGAACGCTTGATCATAATTCTATATTATTACGAAGAACTGACGATGAAAGAGATCGGTGCGACGCTTGATCTTAGCGAAAGCCGCGTCAGTCAAATGCACAGTAGCATCGTGCAGCGACTTCAATCACAACTTGGCCGCCGTCGAACTGAGTTCGCCGGATCTTAACCCAACGATCACTCGTTATCATAATGCCCGCTCCATCGAGCGGGCTTTTTTTGTTCATTCGAACGTAGCACAACTCATTTTGAGCCCCGGATGCCGATTTGCCGCGCGAGACGCAAAGAATGAATTTGGGGTTTGTTTCGGAGTGGAGTTTTGGTGTATCAAGTCATCCTGGCGGAGCATTAGTTCGCCGCTGCGAAGACGCTCGCTCGTGAAAATACGAGAGTCAGTAGGCCGGAACAAGCCCTGCGCCGTTCCGGCAATGCAGTGCGGTAGACTCGGCAATGCCCAACGCCTTATCCATTTCTCAACAAGCAAAATTGCTTAGCTGCCAAACCGATCTGATTTTTGCAATCTGATATCGCCAGCAATTATCTGTTTATTTTCAACGTGAAAATGAGGACGATGTTCAGCGACAAGATCCAGAAGCTCTTCAGCCATCCAGAAGCTAAACTCAAAAAACCGTTCCATATCAACCATTAGCGGAGGCAGGCCAGGTTTAGGTGAAAGATCTAACTTGGGCGATTCGATTTTGGGTATGTTCATGACTTGCAGGGATTTTGAAATAGGTTGAACGCATTCCCTGCGAAAAGAGACCGCCTCATTGCGGCCGCATTATCGTGACGACTTCATAGACGTATTCCAAGTCAAATTTGTTCGCTAGCAGTTATTTTTTCCGTAAACGGATGACATTGTCGACTACCAGGTATTTTCCCTATACTCGCGCTGACTCAGATTCTTGATTGCGCCGAATAATTTGTTCCACTTTTTGGTCGGATTATTTGAACCCAACAATAACGCGGCACGTAAAAGGGGTCTCGTCAAACCACAACCTGAAATTTCGGCCAGAATAGTCGGCTTGGTTGACGGTATAAGTGGTTAACGAAAGACTTCGTGGCGTAGTCAAGTTTTTGTTGAGAATCAGGTGGCAAAAACGTTCAGACACACTTTGAACAATAAGTCCCGATTCACCAGGCAATAAAAACGTCACAGGCATTCGAGTAGAACGCCAACCAAACAAAACGAAATGGACAACAACAATCAATTCTGCTGGCAACCATTGTCGATACCAAACATGCTTACCAAAAGCTTGCGAGTCACCTCTGTTACGGACGGCACGTTTCTCGACAAGGAGTGCAGCCCTTGGGAGATTTTGCGAGACAATACCAACCATGTTACGCCCTCAATGTTTATGGCCCAAAGAACGGGAATAACTTGTTGCGCCTTTGCGATGGATTGCTCAGCGGAATAATTGTAATTGTGCTAAAATATAACTGGTTGATACGGCGACGAACGCCTAACTCAATCCATAGCCCGTAACGGGGAGATTAGAAAAATGCAAATTCGAAGAACTTCAAGCGTTCACAATGCAAACGCAGTCAAACTGCAGACTCAAAACAGCACCAAAGCAACCTCTGGGACGGTGGCTGCTCCAGTCGATCAACTCGATTTTTCAGCTGAGGCTCAGCTGATCAGCAAGGCGAGTTCGACAAACAACCTCCGCATGGATCGAGTCAACGACATTCGAGCCCAGATTGCCAGCGGCTCCTACGAAACGCCCGAAAAACTCGAAGCAGCAATGGCACGTTTGCTTGACGAAATCGGCTAGAGCGCGTTTGGTTTAAGTTTGGCGTCATTTCGTCGGTTTCGCCCGGCAATCAGAGCGCCACGACCGCTCTACGTCCGTGCGACACGCACTAACCAATAATTTTGGATCGAGAATACCTGAGCTATCTCTTGCTTGAGAAACCTGGTTCATGACAAAATCGTCGACGAGTTTCGTTCAACTCGTCGGCGACATTTTTTTTGCAGGTTGCCTGGCTTCGTTAAAAGACCGCCAGAAAACGTTCGCCGGATGAAATTAATGCGAATATAAGCTGGTTTCGATTGTCGTACGTTGACCAAACTTGGACGTCAAAACTAAAATCTAGTCTACAAGCTCGTGCCAGTGAACGACGGCTGCGAAACTGGCACTTGAGGCCTCCGGCGGAACTTCGAGAAACGACCGGACAATAGACCTTACGAAATTGGCTATCCGCGTCATGGCTCTACTAACATCGTCCGATGATTCGGTCGTTAAACCAAAAATCGAACTCGAATCAAAGCCGATTATTATCGGTCGACATCCCGAATGCGATGTCCAAATCGATGACGGTTCGGTGAGTCGACACCACGCCCAGATCGCCCAGGAGAATGGCAACTTCTATGTCCAGGACCTGAACAGCCGCAATGGGACGTTTCTGAACAATAGCGCCGTTCATCAACCCACCAAACTGTACGATGGCAGCGAGATTCGAATCTGCGATGTACGGTTCACGTTCTACACCGGCGACCAGATTCCTCAACAGGCCTCACCGCGCAATACGATCGACGCCCCGTCGAAAATTACAAGTTCTGTGATCTTCGATGACGATGGCGGGAATTCGACCGTCATGTCACGACTGGACGTTCCTTCGCATTACCACACTCCTGGCGGCAAAGCGAACGCCGATGACAAGTTACAAGCGCTGATCCAAATCATTCACGCGCTTAGCGAATCCGTCGAACGGGATGACATCCTGGACAATATCCTGGAATGTTTGTTCGAATTATTTACGGCTGCGGACCGAGGTTTTATTATCCTGAAAACGTCCGACGGTTCGATTCAGCCGGTCGGAATGAAAACTCGACGGCCACGAGACGAAGAACAAATTCGTATCAGCCGCACGATTGTCAATCAGGTTATGGAGTCCAAACAGTCGCTGATCAGCA
>CAMYNE010000220.1:5215-8963 GCA_947259675.1 uncultured Pirellulaceae bacterium | reverse complement strand
CCAAAGGCCTATTTTCGTCGCTCATTTGTTTTTCTCCCCGAGGATGGTTAAGACAAGTCGCCTGGGCCCTCCATGGTCACGATGTTCGCAGAGATAGATGCCTTGCCAGGTGCCCAACGCCAATCGCCCGTTCGTAATCGGAATCATAACTGAATTGCCAAATAGTGAAGACTTAACGTGAGCTGGCATGTCGTCTGGACCCTCGCAGGTGTGGATGAAAGGGAGCGATTGTGGAGCCAGATAATTCGCCGCGGTTTCCATGTCCTGCCGAACGTCCGGATCGGCATTCTCGTTTAGCGTAATCCCGGCCGACGTGTGTTGAATGAACACTTGCAACCACCCAATTCGGTAGTCGGCGAGTGATGGAATCGCATTTACTACGTCCGACGTGATCAGGTGAAATCCACGCGATCGACTTGCCAACGCGAGTTCACTTTGAAACCAATTCATGTTTTGTTTCAGATCCAACAGTCGTTTAGTGGAAAGCTGTACCGATTCCACAAAGTTTCATAAGCGTTCACTATCCGTCTGATTTCCGAAGCTTACATTGGCCGGCCAACTGCGACAATTTGGCTCAATGGCGTCGCTGACAACCTAATTTAGGTATCTAAGGAAACACAAACCGCAAGCATTGTTGTACACAAGATTGTATTAGAGGTCGTGGGTTATTTATCGAGGAATCGGGGAACAATTTTCTTGACTTCCCCGCAAACCGGTTAATAATGACCGCATCTACCGACGACATAGACGTTCATCAAGTTCAAACTTCTCTTGATTTTTGTGCGGCATAGTTTGAGGCAGAATTTGGTAATTCTGCTGTTGATTCGACCTGCGTTTATTTGTCATCACGGATGGCGAAAATCAAGAAATAGATGATGTATTCTCGGCCGAGTTTTGGCACTTCGCCTCCTCCAAGTAATTCCGAGTGCATCGAACCAGACACATACTTACAGCGAAAAAGGTACACATATAATGTCTAGAAATTCATTGCAACCACGCAAGAAAATCAAAAACGTATTCGAAGCGATTTTGGAATATGGACATGATGAGGACTTCGTTCCTACAGAATCTGACGAGTTTATTTCGACTGATGCTCCGGCTGGCTCAGAAGCCAAAATTGAAGCCTTGCGAGAACGCGTATTAAGCGGCATGCCTCTTTGGCACGAAGAAGACCGCCAAGACTACTCGGGACTAACGGGAGCCGTTCGCCCTCGCGAGTAATAGCTCAAGTGCCGGTGCAAGACTGGCCAACTAACAGAATGATCACAACGCTCGGAAACGTCCGAGCGTTTTTTTTTGCTTTGGGATGGCTCTCGCTTCTAGCCCGCGTTTCTCACATGTCGTAGGCCGGCAACGAGCAAACGTTGTCATTGCCGGAACTGCAGCCGCTTTTCTGGAAGCAACGCAAAAACAGTTTGCAAGTTGAATTAGTGGCGTTTGCGCTGTTCCGGGAAAGCACAACCGCGATTTTGTTCCGGCCTACGTGAGAAATCCCGGCTACAAGTCGCGTAACCTCGTTTTCGTAGGGTTTTCAAGCCTCGGATACCTCGCAGTTATCCTGAACCGATTGGAGCGAGGTAAGGGAGCTTTCGTTGGATTGATTGCTACGCGAGATCGTTTTCGCCACAACGAACTAAAGTCCCGAAAGTAACTGCCTATCGTCGCATTGACCGTTCTCGACCAATCGTCGAACCCTTATAGCCCGTTCCCAAGGGGCGCTTATCGAGTGCACCTTTGATGCCGAGCTGCCGAGCATCTCGGGCCAATGAGTCGGAGAACATTCGCAGGTCGTTGAGCATTGGCTCGAGCCTGATAAAGACGTCATTAATTTCGCGACGGACGTCCTCGACGGTACCCAGCGCGGCGTTGTGCAATGCTGGATCGCTGAGCAGTTTTCCAATTGTTCCTTCCGAATTAGACAAGTCCTGAGAAACTTTACTGAGCGTTTCGGCAAATGTACCGACTTTCTCGATCAGTTCGTCAACATTCTTCAAACTATCGTTGGCTTGGACGAGAATCCCTGGACCTTCCGTTTTCAAAGTGGCGGTGAAGGGTGTAATGTTGTCGAGATTTACTGACGCCTTTTCGCTGACCTTGCGGTAACTGTTGATCGTTTCACGCGTATCGGCAATCGTGATCTTGATTTCATTGAAAATTTCGGGCAGCGTAGCAATAGCTTCTTCGAATTCGCCCTTTAAATCGGGATCGCCAACAACGGCGTTAATGTTTTCAAACATGCGATTGAAGTTGTCGAGTGCCGTTTGCGATTTTTGACTCATGAGGCGAATATCGGCAATGAGGGATTTAACGTCACTCGTTTCATCGGTGAACGCGTCTTGAACGGTTGAAGTCAAAGTCTCGATGCCCAGCCCTGCATTGCCCACGGCGGCACCCGCTTCACGAACGGCATCCAACGTCTTCGTGATTTCGCTTTCAAGATTGAGTGCCACGTCCACGATCTCCAAGGGGTTTCGCTTCACCGAATACTTTGTAATTAGATTGCCGTTGGTAAGAAGTTCGCCGCGCAAGATTTTTGTTTCCGGCAAAATTTCAACAACGGCATCGCCAAGAAACGACTCCGATCCGATGGAACAGACCTCGTTTTCAAAAATGTTATTGACCTTATTGATTTCCAGCGTGAGCACGACATGATCATCCTGAGTGTTCACCGAACCGACTCGCCCGATCAAGATTCCGTTTTTGCGCACCGGCGTACCGCGGGTCACCCCGGGCGCGGATGCGGGTTTCACGTACAACGTGTACTTTTGCGCCCAAAAAGAGCCTTCGCTGTTAAGGAAAATCAAAACAGCCAGGATCATCGTGGCAAAGACGACGAATACGCCAACTCGAATTCTCAGTACTTCTTCGTCCATTGCTTAACTTTGTAACTTCCGTTGTTGCACGATTGGTCGATGTTTAATTCGCTCGGATTGAATGCTCGCAATATTCACCAGCAGTTTTGACTGGCCAATCATCTTCTCGTTAACCATCTTGCTTCCTCACCCGGCTGTTTGGTTGGAGCGTAGTTCCATCAGGCGTTCTCCAGCCTCACCATGGTAAAACTGTTGGACTCGCCGGTCGCGGCAGGTTTCCAGTTCTTCTGCTGTTCCGTCAAAAATAATCTGGTTTTCATCAGTTTCGACTCGATTTTGAGGCAATAACATGATGATCCGGTCAGCGACTCTTTCAGCTGTGTTCATGTCGTGCGTGACTACTATGCTGGTAACGGGATTCCGCCGTCGCGTGCGAATGATCAGCTCATTAATCACGTCACTCATGATAGGATCCAGCCCTGTTGTCGGTTCGTCATACATGATGAGTTCGGGGTTCATGATCAAAGCGCGTGCCAGACCCACGCGTTTTCTCATGCCGCCCGAAAGCTCCGCAGGTTTTTTGGAAACGACCGAGTCAGGAAGGCCCACTTCCGATAAACGCGAAAAGACCATCTCGCGAATCTGAGCATTATTGTAGCGGCCATGCTGACGCAACGGAAAAGCGACGTTTTGACCAACCGTCATACTGTCAAAAAGTGCAGCATTCTGAAAAACAAATCCAAATCGAAGACGCAAATGACTCAGTTGCCTATCGTTCAACTGGTTCAAGTCGTTTGAATCAAACATCACTCGGCCGCGAGTCGGCTTTACCAGTCCAATAATTGCTTTCATCAGAACCGTTTTTCCGCAACCGCTTTCGCCAATCAATACTACGGTTTGTCCCGCGGGAATAGTCAAGTTAATATCGCGCAACA
>CAMYNE010000220.1:0-5173 GCA_947259675.1 uncultured Pirellulaceae bacterium | reverse complement strand
CAGAACGTGCGCCCACCCTCCGGATAAAAGGTGAAGTAGATCGAGTCGAGCATAATCCCCAGAAACAAGTCTAGCATCAGGATTAACACGAACGAATATACGAACGCCGCGGTCGACGCGCGGCCAACACCTTCAGCACCTGCGGTACAGTTAAATCCCTGATAACAGCTAACCATGGCGATGGCGGAACCGAAGAAGACACTTTTGAAGAGCCCCACGAACAAATCATAATTAGTTACAAATTGTGCACTATTGTACCAATAGTGATGGATGTCGATTTCCAGAATCACGACGCTGTAAAAATGGCCGCCTGCGACACCCATAAAGTCGGCCATGACCGTAAGTGCCGGTATCAATAAAAGACACGCCAGGAATCTCGGGACAACAAGATAACGGATCGGGTTGGCGCCCATTGCCGACAATGCATCGATCTGCTCCGTGACTCGCATCGTGCCCAATTCGGCTGCCATCGCACTGCCGACTCGCCCCGCCAACATCGTCGCAGCCAGAACGGGACCTAGCTCCCGGACAAGCGTCATGTTGATCACGGAACCCAGCCGCGTTTCGAGTCCAATAATTCGGAACTGAAAGTAGCTTTGAACGGCCAACACCATCCCAATGAAGGTGCCTGTCAGCGCGACGACCGGCAAGCTGGAAACGCCGACTTGATAAAAATTGGTCCAAATCGTTTCGCGCTTGGGCAAGCGGGTAAACAACCAAATCATCGTGCGAATGACGAACAGACCAAAATCGCCAAGCGCGGAAATCGATTCTAAAACCGCGCCGCCCCAATCTGAAAACCAGCGCGCGAACCAGGCTGAGATGCCTGGTGATCGTTCGATCGGTTGATGAGTTGAGGGTACGGAAGACACTTTAGTCTGGGGTCTCGCTGCCAATCGGCGCGCAAACCTCTATCGTTACGGCCCCCCCGCAAAAGATACGCTTGTGTCATCGGCCATCGCACCTGCTAACCTTTAGAAACTTTGTCAATTAGGTAAACTTTGTGTGCTAGCAGCAAGATCTCAGATCTCAAATTTGACATTTGAAATCGTCATCAGTCCTTTTTCGGAATTAAAAATGAACTCAATCACGAATTGCCGAGTGATTCCCCGTTGGACGGTCTTGATCTTAATCGCATTTCACGCGTCGATTTGTTGTGCGGCAACCAACGATCCTCCCAATGTTGTGCTGATTTTGGCTGACGATTTGGGTTTCTCCGATCTTGGCTGCTATGGCGGCGAAATCAGAACGCCGAATCTGGATCGGCTTGCCGCCAACGGTTTGAGGTTTTCTCAGTTTTATAATACGGCTCGCTGTTGGCCCACACGGGCTTGTTTGATGACAGGATACTATGCCCAGCAAGTTCGGCGTGACGCGATTCCCGGATTCAAAGATGGTCCACGTCAACGGCCTGAATGGGCAAAGATATTGCCGCTACTGTTAAAGCCTCGAGGCTATCGGAGTTATCATTCGGGCAAATGGCATCTTGACGGTCAACCGGTTGCAGCGGGATTTGATCTCTCCTATCGATTGGCTGACCACGGAAGATTCTTCAGTCCACAACGACATCTCAAAAACGACAAACGGCTGGCTCCGATCGAAAGCGGTAGCCGCTATTACTCGACAACGGCAATTGCCGAACATGCAATCGAGTGCTTGAAGAATCATGAACAAGAAAATTCCAGCCAGCCGTTTTTTAGTTTTATCGCATTTACGGCGCCTCATTTTCCGCTGCACGCATTGCCGGAGGACATTGAACGATACCGAGGCATCTACGATCGTGGTTGGGAAGAAATCCGCCGCGAGCGTTGGCGGCGAATTCAAGACCTTGGTTACCTCTCAACTTTGCTTTCAGCGGTCGAACGAAATCAAGGACCTCCTTATCATTTCCCCAAAGACCTTGACCGACTTGGTGATGGGGAAGTATTCAAACCGTTGCATTGGGATGAGCTAACCGAGGAACAACAGAAATTTCAGGCGACCAAGATGGAAATTCACGCCGCGATGGTTGATCGAATGGATCGCGAGATTGGTCGAGTCATCGAACAACTCGAAAAAATGAACGTGCTTGAGAACACCTTGATTATGTTTCTGTCGGACAACGGAGCGAGTGCCGAGATCATGGTCCGAGACGATGGGCATGATCCGACGGCAGTCGCCGGTTCTGCGGCGACCCATCTTTGCCTTGGACCCGGCTGGTCGACCGTCAGCAACACGCCATTTCGACGTCACAAAACTTGGGTTCACGAAGGTGGAATCTCGACGCCCTTTATTGTTCATTGGCCCGGACAACTAAAAGATGCGGGAACCTGGCGAAATCAACCGGCCCATGTTATCGACGCGGCGGCAACGATTTTGGACTGTGCGGGAGTAAATTTCGATCAGTCCGATCAAGAAAAACCCGATTTGCCAGGTCGTAGCTTCAAGCCAATCCTCAACGATCCAGACTTTGATTCTGCCGAAAAGGAAATCTGGTGGGCTCATGATGGGCATCGAGCAATCCGCGTTGGCGACTTGAAGCTGGTAGCTGCCAAAAACGAACCCTGGGAACTGTATGATCTGTCGAATGATCGGGCAGAGTCGAAAGACTTAGCTCCAACGAAACCTGACGAAGTTCAAGAGTTGGCGGCGTTGTGGAATCGGAGAGCAAAGCAAATTGCCGAAGATTCGGGGCGAAAAAAGAAATAGTCGCTTCGTCGGATGTGTTTCTTAACCATTTGCCCGGAGCACCTGAACTGTCCAGTTTTGGCTGCGATGAGTTGCCGACAATCGATTACACGCGAGTCCGAAGACGATTTGACGGATTTTTTCGATGAAGTTGTCAGAAATCAGAATTCTGCCCCAATGAACCATTGACGTGGCTGGTTGCCGTTAAACGACGAGAATGCATTCACCAATTCCCGGAAAAACGTGTCGAAGAGTGGTGCCTCGCTAATCGACGTCCGGAATGGCCCGTCCGCTCGTCCAAGGGATATTGGCTTCGTCAAGTTTCACTCTTAACGCTGGCAGATCTGTTTCGATCAGCATCCGAATGTCACCCGCAACCTCGGTGTAAGACTCTTTGGCGATCGCAAATTGTTCGCGATGAGTTTTGGTTGGACCATAGGTGCTGCCGCGCGAACCAAACATGACTCGACGTACACGGCCGATGATCGACGGTTCAGTTTGAATGAAACGTGCGCTTCGCGTTTGATCGCCACTCAGCGTTTCCTGGGCTCTCTTGAATTTGAGTTCCAGTTCGCGAGTCTCTTTCATCAACTCGGGAGTACCATTGGGTGAATTCTTGACGGCCTGTTTGATCTCTTCGATTTCTTCGAGGCTTTTGGTCACCATCGATCCCGTCGCGGTGACTGCGTTGCGCACCACGGCAACTTCTTTGATGAAAGCCAAAACTTCGTTGCGGTCTTGCAATGGCAAAGTCGGTTCGACAATCGACTTCACTTCGAACGGTTGTTTTTCGCAAAGCGAGGTGTATTCGTTATCTTTCTTTCTGAAGGCCTCGACGAAATAGGAACCCGGCGCTACCAGCGGCGAACCCATACTGTCATGACGAAGGTCCCAGCTGGTCCGGTGAATTCCCTTGGACGCGGACGCATCAACTCGGGCAATCGTTTCGCCGTCTGAATTAGTAATTTCGAAATAAATTCCCGGAGCTTCTTCAAGTTCTTCTTCACGAATATCGTCCCACTCGGGAATCGGGGCGTCGGAACCGGCTTTTTTGGCTTTGGCTTCGGCTTCCTTTCGAATCGCCTTCTTCATTTTCATTTCGTCGCGGACAAAATAGGTAAACGTCGCTCCGAACGGTGGGTTATTTGCCGTGTAAAAGCTGTCGCCCTGGAATCCGCGGCGTCCGCCAAGTCGATCTGCCTGGATGTACCATAGTGCCGGTTTGATTGGGAACATGTGGAACTCGTTCTCTTTGAACAGCTCTGGGGTTGCGTGGCGGAGCGATGAGTAATCGTCGAGCACATAAAAGCTCCGGCCGAATGAGGCGCCAACAAGGTCGTTTTCCCGTTTCTGAATCGCCAGATCGCGAAATGATATCGTCGGTCCGCCACTCGTCTTGATCCAGTTTTCGCCGTCGTTGAGCGTAAAGAAAATGCCGAACTCGGTTGCCAGGAAAAACAATTCCGGTTTTACGTGGTCTTGAACGATTCGCCAGGTCAAGTGTCGATCAGGCAAGTCGCCGTTCATTGAATCCCAAGTGACACCCTTATCGTGGCTGACCACGAGATAGGGCTTGTAATCACCATATTTATGATTATCCAAAGCTGCGTAAACGGTGTTTTCATCATACAGGTCGGCTTTGACATCATTGACAAAAGCCATTTCCGGAACGCCATAGATCCGGTCAATCTTCCTCCAGTTCGAGCCGCCATCCTCGGTAACCTGGATCAAGCCGTCGTCGGTGCCGACGTAGATCAATCCTTCTTTGATTGGGGATTCGCTAATCGACGTAATGTTGCCGTACTGGCTCATCGCCAACAAATCGTAGCCCGCGTCGATGCTCCAGACGCGACCCATGATCGGAAGCTTGTATCGATCCAGATTTCGAGACAGGTCAGGACTGATCGTCGTCCAAGAATCGCCACGATCGTCGCTGCGGTGCAGGAACTTGGAGGCAAAATAAATTCGCGTATGCGAGTGGGGGCTGATCAAAACGGGTGAATCCCAGTTGAATCGAAGTCCTTCTTCTCCCTTTCCCGGTTGGGGCTGAATAAGAATGGATTCTCCTGTCTTGCGGTCGTAACGTTGCAGGAATCCTTGCTGTGACTCGCAATAGATCGTGTCCGGGTCTTCCGGATCGATGGCGTTGTCGTGTCCGTCTCCGCCGATCGTCACTCGCCAGTCGGCGTTGGTAATGCCTTGGACACGGTGTGTTCGGGTGGGACCGTATTGCGAAAAGTTATCCTGGGTCCCGCCGACGACGTTGTAAAACGGGTAATCGTTGTCGACATCGAGTTTATAAAACTGTGTGACTGGCAGATTGTTGCAATATACGTACGTCTTACATCGGTCGTAGGTCTTATAGACGCCTCCATCACAACCCACTGCGACAAACTCTGAATCGGTTGGATGAAATGCAATCGCATGGTTGTCGACATGTTTGGTTTGACCTTCAACATTGTCCCATGTTTTGCCACCGTCGCTGCTACGAGCCAGGCGGACATTA
>CAMYNE010000219.1 GCA_947259675.1 uncultured Pirellulaceae bacterium | reverse complement strand
TTCTAGAAAACATTGGATGGTTTTTTTGCAGGCAAAGTCAATTTCGCCGTTGACATGCAAATCTGTTCTTCTGCCGATGGCAACAAATGGGTCGATCGAGGGAGAATTGTTCAGAATCTTGATCGCCGCGAGGAAATCGGGCATCAGAATGACATCGCTGTTACAGTAAACCAGAATCGGCGAATCGGAAAAACTGCGAACCGATTCAAACGCTGAACAGACAAGCGGAGTGCCCAGTTTGTTGCGGCGAACCGATGGTTGATGGTAGACTCCCAGTTCATTTGCCGTCTCGGAGATCAAGTGTTCGTCGCCGACTAAAACGACACTCACTTCCGCTCCCAGGTTGGCCCAGCTTTTGATCGCGTTACGCTGGATTAGATTGGTGTGACCCGAGAATGGCTTGGGTATTGTAAAGATCGTAACAAGCCCGTTCTTGGATTCGACCCGGGAAGGTAAATCGACGGAATCAACGACACTAGTTTTGTGGTAATTCATCGGCACAATCAGAAGGAGTTAGATTCCACAGGGTCGCCATTTTTCGATACGAAATCGTAAAGCTTTTCGTGAAACCTACCGCCTTGTCAGTCCACCAGTCGCCAATGCTGAAGTCGGGTTTTTCCGGTCTCCATCCCGCCCATGCCGTTTTATCGAGGTAGTCAAAAAACATATGTCGAAGTGGATGAAACGGGCGATAATGCCAGGGCTTCCACTCGGTCGTGAAGTGAATGATGGCTGGGTTTTCGCGCATTTCATGGAATTCGTCCTGAGCAAGCGGACTGTGCTCCATGTTTGGATATTCAAACACATGAGCCCCCTGATTCCAACGCAACGGAAGCTCTTCCCAATGCCCGGCAAAGACAACGTTTAACGCGTATTGATCCCAGCACCAAACGAATTTTTCGTTTTCTCGCAAACAAGACAACAGCTGTTGACCAATCTGCTCCTCGCGCCAGCGAGCGATATTAAGCACCATCACGCCACTGTTGAAATAGCGTGCACTCGGGTCCAGGCTTAATTCTTCCCAGTTTCGTATCGGCGTGAGCGAGGCGAGATAAGGACTCGACCGTTTGAAATTGGAGTTGGCTCGACGCGCGTCGACAAACGGACATGCAATATCGGGGACCGCGAGACAATAGTTGTTTCCAAGTTCCGCTTCCCATAGCTGATTCAAGTCGTCCTGAACCAGCACATCGGCGTCGAGATAAATGACTTTATCAATCCAATCAGGAACTAGCCTTGCCGCCAGTAATCTGAAATAGGCGGTGTGCGTAATGTGATGCGAAATTGTGAGGTCACTGACGACTTCAACATTGGGACGAATCACATGAATTTCAATTGGCACGTCCGCGAACGTTTCCTTGAGCCCTTGCCAGCTGGATTCGCTCAGCCCTCCGTCGATCAACAGCACATTCAGTCGACTTCCCTCACGTAGATGAAAAGCAGCCGAATGAAGTGTGACGGCCAACGGCATTACATAATTCTCGTCAGCCGCGCACAAAACAACTGGATCGGTCGACGATAGTTTCGACCACCTGGACCTTTCGAGTTGTTGTACGTTTTTGATCAAAGCCGTGGATTCTAGTTTTGTTTTAGCGGGTCGGCCGACGCTGATTCAATCCTTGTTGGAGCCGGCAGAGTGCGGGGTTCGGAATTTCGGTTACTACGAGTCTTAAATCGTTCAATCCAATCCATAAGTTTTTGCCGAGCTTTCACGACGGGGCCGGCAATCGGATGCTGGTTGATCTGGTCAAATATTCGATGTGCTTCATCCAACTCGGATTGTAGTTGCGCCAATTCTCCATGGAGGTGCTTAATTTCTCTTCGCGAATGGGCCAGTTGTGCCTGCAATTCCAAAATGTTGTCCTGTTTGAATTCGGACACCTGCGAATAAGCGGTTTTGTGAGCGAGACGCACGGAATTTGCAGAATCGTCAACATCCGCCGGGGTAAGGATAGCTTCTGGAAAACTCAGATTCTCGCCCGCATCCAGTTTTTTTGACGCAATTTCGAGCATTCTGTCGATTAGTATTTCGAGGCGACGGGTCGCGTTGTCGTCACAGATCAAAGCGTCCTGGAGACTGGATCGTTGAAACAGCATCTTTTCTGCAGCAGGATCGCTCAGTTGGGGGACGACCTGCGGGATATGATCAGCCGATGTGATTTGCCAGGCAGCACTGACATATTGAGGCGAATTGTTGTACTCGAGAACTGCCACCGGCAAGTCGTGGAGCATTGCCTCCAGCATCGCGGTAGATGGAGTTGTAATCACGGCATCAACTTCCTTGAGAACATCCGCCAGCTCGGCACCGGTCAGGTCGTCAAGCCTGTTTTGCACGCCAACTCGATCATGCATCCCCTGGGTCAAACGCCAAACGGCCTCGATCGGCCGACCACTTGCCGTTGTCGGGTTAGCAGCGATCCAGTCCTTCAGATCGGTCAACGCTCGTGCCGCATTTTCGACTTGTTTTTCCGTGAATCCGGGCCATTTGGCGGTCATTACCAATTCCCTAAAAGCCGCCGGAGAAATTGGGTTTGTTTTCGAAGCCAGGTTTTCCGTTGGCTTGAGCCCATCAAACCTCGGCACTCCCACAACTTCGACTTTTGCGCCATTGCCCCACTGGGTCAAAACGCGGGCCTGGGACTCCCCGATGGAGGCGACTTTGTGGGAAAGCACCGGACGCATGGTCCACGGACACGCGGGCTCGTGCCTGCGGTTTTCCCAAGCGTTTCTCCACTCAAGAATTCCGTCGACCAGGTAGAGCGTCGCGACATTCCGTTGCTTTAATTCAACGCACGCATTTCGAAAGCGATCAAAATGTTCCGTCGTAAAAACAGCAAGGTCACCAGGATTGGCCGTTTGCAGAATCTCTTCGCTGCTGACGATTCGAACCTTTCGTCGTTTTTGCAGCGGCGCAGCATGATGTCCGACTTCGGATGGTGTTCCGACGAAAAAGATTGATTGGTCCGACATGTTGGAACGCACTATCTGCTGATGTAATAACTTGACGGCTTCCGGTCGGATTAGTGTTTGGAAAACGTCCGAACGCAGCGGCCCTCGGCTGGCCACAAACAAACGACCAAATTAACCGGCGATCCTAGTCGTCGAGGTTGATGACCTCGCCGTCCTCGCGCGAGCAAAGCTTTCGTAGTGTGTTTTCGTCTGTTGTGGCGGCAAGGGTTTGAACGCTCCCATCACCCATCACAAAGTTTGCGATTTGAGGATGCGCACTGCCCCAGACGGGGACCGTACCCGGGCCGGGTGCCCCGATATCGGTTGAATCTGCGATGCCAAGCCCGATCCCACCTAGTCGCATAATTGTTCCTGGATCAGAGCCATTATAGGTGGAGCCGTCGCCCCATCCTTCTGGCTGACGCATGAAGTCTTCGTCGACTGCTTTTTCGCCAAGGAAAATTGTGTTTGAGAGTCCATCAATGACATCTGCAAATTTGTAACGACCCCGTTCTCCACGGGTGAGTCGCCAATCAGCGGAAACCGGATTTTGATCCTGGTAACCCGAATTAAAAATACCATCAACGGGCACATAGAATGTTGCCCAAACATCGCCAAACCAATACAACGATGATCCCGCGTTACCAGCATAATCGCCACATGCGCCTACGTGTTCGCCGTTCGTTTCAAATTCGCTGACTTCGATGCCTCGACGTGTCGGACAAAACATGACCTGCATTCCAACTTGAACGATATCGGGATCCTGATCCTGATAAAGACGGTCGACCTCAAATCCTTCATACAAGTTTGTCTGCTCAAGGTAAGGCATCAAGAAAACCGGCCAGGTCAAGAAATCATCAGCCGGGCGACTGGGAGGAATAAAACTTTTGGTGTCGTGGTAGTTATGAACCGCGATTCCAAGCTGCTTCAAATTGTTAAGACAGCTGGTACGTCGAGCCGCTTCGCGCACCATCTGAACTGCTGGAAGAAGCATCCCGATCAGAATCCCGATGATGGCGATGACGACCAACAACTCGACCAACGTGAAACCACGACGCTTGGGGCATTTTTTGTTATCCAAGTTGTTCATCTTGTCACTCGTAATAAAGTTGAAGCTCGTATCATCCTAACGCATTCTCCTAAGAAATAAGTTAACTTTGGCCTAATCCCCGTTCAAGATTCCAACCGATTTACTGGCTACAAATCGTAGAAATAGTAACTGATTTCACGACCTCAACGTTTCTAACAGTTCGGAATAGGCCGCCTCAGCCGAAAATAACGGTCTTTCGACATTGGACAGTTGGTTTCTCAGAAAATCCAGGCTCTCACGATCATTCGCCAGCCGACAGATTTCTTGCACCATTTCCTCGTGCGAATCCACGATAATCATGAATTTTTCGCACTTTGGCGGCATGGTTTGGCTACCGTTGCGCGTGGTTAACAGCGGCAGCCCGTAACAAAGTGCTTCGCAGTTCTTGATCTTCAATCCCGTCCCGAATTCGACCGGATTAATTACAAGATCGACACTCTCGTAGAATGCAGCCAAGTCGGCGACCGGCCCCATCAATACAACGTTGTCAAACGAATCGACCCATGCACCGAGTTCTTCAGCAAGCCATGTGCAAATTGAACCGGCGATGCGAAGACGGATCTGGTTCGCGTTCGACTCTGTTTTGGCCCAGTTCTGGAGGAGGTTCGTAATCGCAGATGAATTCGAAAAGTTTTCTGAGCCAATGTATCCTGCCACCAGCGTGTGTTTGGATTGACGTTGTTCGACCGGTCTGGAAATCTGCTGCTCCAGCGAATGACCAACCACGATCGTTTTCGACTGGGGAGCCATTTCACGAAACAGGGCAGCCTCAAAAGGCTGGATCGCGAGGATGTAATCAAATTTCCGTAACACTTCGGCCTCTTGCTGTCTGGAAATATTTAGCCAGTGGGTAAATCCGCGCTCGGTGAATTCTTGATTGCGAATATGAACCGCGTCGTGCGTATCGATCATCAATTTGATGTTTGTTCGTTGGGTCTGAGTTAAACCTTCCATCAAGTAAGAAAGTTTGATGTATTCGATCAAGATTGAATCGGGGTCGAATTCGCTTACACATTCGCTGAATTGATCGATCGCCCATGGCCAACGAAAGTCATCAAGTTGCAACCCTTTCGAAATTTGGTCGTTGTCTTGCTTCTGTTCTTTGTTGAGCCAGACCTTGAACTGGTTCACGGTCGCGTCACTGTACCACC
>CAMYNE010000218.1 GCA_947259675.1 uncultured Pirellulaceae bacterium | reverse complement strand
CTCGAATCACCCGAGCAGCAGCTGGTCGCGAGCCGAGCCAGTTCGTCGGCCACAGGAAAGGCTGAAAACGGGCTGACAGAATTCAAAACAGAACTCATGGATCAGTGGTTGGCCGACCCCGAATGGCCCTGTTTCCGTGGGCCGGAGCGCACCAGCGTTGTCATCGACACGATTCTTGACACCGATTGGTCGTCGAGTCCCCCGGAAAAGCTCTGGACGATCCCGGTTGGCCCCGGCTGGTCGTCTTTTTCGGTCGCTGGGCAGTTGCTTTTCACGCAGGAGCAGCGAGGGAAGATGGAGACCGTAGTCTGCTACTCCACGGAATCGGGTGAAGAGCTTTGGGCACGAGGCATCGAGTCACGTTTTGAAGATAGTATTGGCGGACCGGGCCCGCGAGCCACGCCGACGATCGCCATGGGTGACCTGTTCGTGATGGGAGCCAACGGTCAACTGATGCGGATGAATGCCAAGTCCGGCGAAATTCAATGGCAAACCGACTTGCGCAAAGTTGCCAAGCGCGATCCTCCGACATGGGGCTTCGCCTCGTCCCCCTTGGTGATTGGTTCATTGGTGATCGTCTATGCTGGCGGCGACGGCGAACTGGGGATATTGGCATTTAATGTGGACAATGGGGACCTGGCTTGGTCCGTACCGGCGGGCAACCATTCCTATAGCTCTCCTCAATTGAGTACTGTTGGCGGAGAATCGTTCGTGACGATCCTGACAAACACTGGCGTCGATCTGATAAATGCAAACACAGGCGAAATCAGACTGGCGTATCGTTGGAAGGAGCCGACGTATCGTTGTCTGCAACCCCGCGTTGTCGGGGTTAACTCGATCCTGCTTCCGAGCGCGTCGGGAACCAGGCTGATCCGTATAACAAGCGTCGGCACCGAATTGTCAGCAGACGAGGTATGGACATCGAGATTCATGAAAACCGACTACAATGACTTAGTCGTCTACGAGGATCACGCATACGGTTTTGATGGAACAATTTTCTCTTGCCTTGATCTCAAGACCGGCGAGCGAGCGTGGAAGGGAGGTCGATACGGGAAAGGTCAAGTTTTGCTGCTCGAGGACGCAGGATTGTTGCTGGTTCTCAGCGAAAGTGGCAAGCTAGTCTTGCTCAGTGCGGATCCGTCTGCCCATAAAGAACTCGGCAGCGTCAACGGCATCGAAGGCAAGACATGGAATCATCCCGTTGTTGTCAGAGATCGACTCTACATCCGTAATTCAACCCAGGCCGCATGCTTTCGCTTGAGGTTGAGTGGAGAGGCCAGCAAGCGGACGAGCAGCGGAGTGGGAAATTGAGGTGATTAACCACGAAATACGCTTTGCTCTTCTTTAGGCTCCAAAACTGGTTGGATCTCCCGTGATCTATAGCGGCTACGGTTTGATCAGACCGGCCCCGACTTTGATGGCCCAGTTGCTCGCCGGTGACAGTGTGCGACTCCGCACAGGTGTGTCGTCGTTTTTGGCTGCAGGATGTTCGGTAATGTCTCGAAAACTGGCGTTTGCCCGAGTTTGGTGCGACATTTGCGGATGTCAAACGGATGTAAAAATAGTCATTTTCATTGGCAAAAGTCGACGAGGAGTTAGTCATGAATATTCAAGAGTTTTTGGGTCGCAACAACGTTTCTTTCGACGTTTTGCAACATCGCGAGACGTACGAAGCGCAGCGGATGGCTCAGGCTGTGCATGTGTCAGGTCATCAAGTCGCCAAGACCGTCTTGATTCGAGTGGGTGAACCTAGTGAGTTCGTTGTTGTCGTGCTGCCTGCGAGCCGCAACATCGATTTCGACGAAGCACAAAAAGTTTTTGGGGCTAAGAAAATAGAATTGGCGAACGAGAAGGAGATATCACAGAAATGTCCCGACTGTGATGTTGGAGCATTGCCACCCTTCGGCTCGCAATACGACATGAAAACGGTTGTGGACAAGTCGCTTACTCACGACGACGAAATCGTGTTTGAGGGCTGTTTGCATTCAGAGTCAATTCGGATGAAGTACGAGGATTTCGCCCGGCTCGAAAATCCCGAGGTCGTCTCCGTTTCGCAGTAGCGGTTTGGCCTCGCAAAGAAAAGGCTGTAGAACCGCAAACCGAGCGATTAACCACGAAACATACGGAATACACAAAAAAACATGCGGCGACCTTCGTGCCACTAACAGCCCAGGCTTTGCACGTTGCGCATATTTTTTGCGGGTCGGCAGCTTTGCAACCAGTCGGAGAACAGCCACAAAAAACACGAAAAGCACGAAAAGTTTTTTATGGATTCTTGTGGCTTTTTACGTGTATCGTGGTCGGCAAATGAATTGCGAGTTTTCACTCTCAGCATTTGGAGGTCGCTGACACGTTGGCAAGAGTCACCCGCAGTGGTTGGGTCGGGAAGTCGCTAAACTCCCAATGCGTCGAGATGGGCTTCATCATTGCGACGCAACTCCAGCAGGTGTCTCCGCTGCGCAAATGGAAGAACAAGTTGGCGGGAATATGGCGGATTGGCTAATTCCTGATTTGAGGCCAGGGTAAGTGCGATTGTATACTAAATGGTTGTAGATGACAACTATTTTGCGATAATGTTCAAGATCGGGAGTTGTGTATCGAATCAACGCCGGTACCACTTACTGTCCGCTGAATTCAGCTTCGAGTCGAACAGAACGCTTTCAGCATTTTTTATAGAGAAAAACAATGATCCGAAAATTTCTACTATCTCTTTGTTTGGCAATCACCATAGGCTTGCCGTGCGTTGTCGGTCAGGAGGCCCAAACGACGACCTGGAAGGGGACGCTCGACACGGGTGAAACCGAACTGCGTCTTGAAATTGTCATCACCGAAAACGGGGACGAATTGACAGGCGAATTGCGTAGTCTCGATCAGAACAACATGAAGCTGAAGATAACCGAAATCAAAATGGACGGTGAAGCATTGAGTTTCACAGTTGCACGCGTTGATGCCAGCTTTAACGGTAGGTTGGCCGACAATGGAGCAGTCGTCAACGGAACGTTTAAGCAACGCGGCGGGCAGATGCCGCTGACTCTTATCAAGTCCGATCCAAATGCGGTGCCCACAGTCGGTCAAACTACAAATGGCGATTCATTAGAGGAATTGGGAAAAGTAGTCGAGCGGTACGTTACTAATAAACATGCCTTGGGTGCAGAGTTGTTGGTTATCCAAAACGGCCAAACTGTATATCACGAATCATTCGGGTTTTCGGATCGCGAGGACAATCGGCAGTGGAAAAACGACACGCTGTGCAACATTCGCTCCATGACCAAACCGATCACGTCAGCGGCGGCCCAGATTTTAATTGATCGTAAGTTGTTGAATCTCGACGATCCCGTCGCCAAATACCTTGAAAGTTTTGACAACGACGATTCAAAATCAATTACGGTTCGCCAGGTGTTGACCCATCGTTCGGGGCTGCCCCTGACCAACCTTCTAGCGCCGTATCAATATCCCAGTCTGGCCAAACAAGTCGCAGCAGCCGGTGAAAAGGGTCCCCAGTTTGAACCCGGTAGTAAGTTTTGGTACAGCGACATCGGCACAGATGTTGTCGGTCGCCTGGTCGAAAAAGTCTCGGGTGAGCCTTTGCACGAATTCATCAAACGCGAAATCTTTGATCCACTCGGCATGTCGAGCACTTTCTACGGGATTGATGCGTCCGACAAAAGGTTTTCCCAAATCGCCAGCTTGTATCTCAAGGGATCGAAGGGGTGGTTTCGTTTTTGGAAACCTGGGGAGAAACCCCTTTATCCTTTTGCCTGGGGCTCACAGACGGTCTATTCCACGACGACGGATTACGCCAAGTTTCTGAAGATGATGATGAATGGTGGCCGCGTTGGCGATCGTCAACTGCTTTCGACGGTTGCGGTTAATCGAATGCTGAAACCCGTTTCACCTATGAAGATGCTGGGCTCGGACGCTGCATATCCAACTGGATTTCGCAACCTGGAAGCCCATTACGGTCAAATGATGGTTACACATCACGTCATCGGAAAAGAAAAAGGGAAACCCGTCGTTATCGGGCACAGCGGCTCGGACGGGACAAACGCCTGGGCCTGGCCTGAACGCGAATTGATGATTCTGTATTTCACCCAGTCGCGAGGCGGACCGACAGCGTTGAGAATCGAACGACCAATCGATCGCTTGATCATCCAATCTGGAAAGGAAGTGATTGCAGAGGAGGCACCCGAACGACTGCAACCTTACCTCGGAACCTTCATTGCGAACTATGACAATTTCGACGGCGAGGAGTTCACTGTCACCGTTCGAAACGGGAAACTTGTATTAGATGTACCCAGCCAAATGGCGTTCGAATTGATGGAACCGGATGACAAAGGCTATTGGGCATTCGCCGTTGTACGTGATCAGGTGAAGGCGACGTTTGATCGTGATGAAAAAAATGAGGTCGTGGGCCTGAGGTTGCACAAGTCTGGCCAAGTTTACGAAGTGCCAAGAAAAGGAACGGCCCGCGCGGAAGAGTTGTCCAGGAAGACGGTCAATCAAGAAACCGAAACAACAACCGAATCCGAAGCGACCACCGATTTCACCACGACGGCCTGGAAAGGTACGCTTGATGCCCAAGGAACGAAGCTGCGTCTTGAGATTGTCATCACAGAACACGCGGGCAAGCTGACCGGTGAACTAACCAGTCTCGACCAGAACAACGCGAAGCTGAAAACGACCGAAATCAAAATGGATGCTGACACGTTGAGCTTTTCAATCCCAAAAATCGGTGCGAAATTCAGCGGCAAATGTGGGAAAGAAGGCACGGTCGCCGAGGGTACGTTCAGTCAAAGCGGAATGAAGCTGCCGTTGACTCTTTCCAAGTCAGACTCAAAACCTGCCAAGCTAGAGAAAAAGTCCAAGGAAAAACTCAAAGAAGCATGGATCGGCGAGCTGGAGATGGACCGGATGGAAGCGCAGTTCGGCACCAACGTCTTCGGCCTGGTGGACCTGACCAACCGGGTGGTGCCCGAGATGAAGCGGGGGGAGAGCGGCGACATCGTCAACATCGCCTCGACCTCGGGTCTCAAGGGACACGCCGGCGGTACCTCCTACTCGGCCAGCAAGTGGGCGGTGCGCGGCATCAGCCAGTGCTGGCAGGCGGAGCTCAGGCCGCACGGCATCCGGGTGATCTGCATCTGCCCTTCCGAGGTGCAGACCAACTGGGGCGGCAAGACCGGCCGCAACAACCCCAACAAGCTGT
>CAMYNE010000217.1 GCA_947259675.1 uncultured Pirellulaceae bacterium | reverse complement strand
CCGTCTGTTCAAAAAACGGCGTGAAGAGTTTGCCGTGATGCCCGTAATTTATCTGGCCAATGGCATCACGACGACTTTCTCCTGCGGTGAATTCGCACCGGAAGAAATGTTGGCTTTGCGAAAACGGATTGAATCAGGCGAACAGATCGGGCCTCAGCTACTTAATAGTGGCCCGTACTTTGGACGAGCCCGACCTGGTTGGCGCGGGAAGAAGCCCGCCGAGGAAATACGGGATGAAGTCGATTTTTGGTCCAAGCAGGGTGTGGGCGGTTTCAAGGCCAAAGCCATTGATCCCGATTCACTAAAAGTACTGGTTGAACAGGCTCACAAACATGGTATGACCGTGACAGGTCACCTGGATTCCGGCTTCCGTAATTCGGTCAATCCTCGCGATGCCATCGAAATAGGAATCGATCGCATCGAACATTTCATCGGCGGAGACGCGATGCCAGATTCAAAATCCGCTTATGCGGTACTTGGAAATATCACTCGCGATATGCCGGAATACAAAAAAGCCGTACAGTTGTTCGTCGACAAAAACGTTGTTTTCGACGCGACGCTAACGGCTTATGGCTATCCCGGGCTTCCCAAAGAAGAGTACGACTACTGGATCGACGAGCGAAAGTTCTTCACGCCTTTTGTGCAGGAACATGTGCAGAATCGGAAGCCAAAAAGAACGATGCAAGTTTTCGAGGATATCTACCTGGCCAAACAAAAGACGATTTCTGCGTTTCACGAAGCCGGCGGGAAACTCTCGATGGGAACGGACCACGTGAGCGACGGAACGTATCTACCCGGATTTGGTGCGCACCGGGAACTTGACGCATTCGTTCGCAACGGTATTCCGGCCGCTGACGCTTTGTTGATTGGAACGATCAACGGTGCTCGCGCACTCAAGATTGAAAAAGATTATGGTTCGATCGAAAAAGGCAAAGTGGCAGATCTGTTCATCGTAAAGGGCGATCCAACAAAACGCATCCGTAAAACTCGCAATGTGCAAACGGTGATTCGAGCCGGCAAAATCTATGACGCAGCCGATTTGCTGGAAAGCGTCCGTGGCAAACTCGGCCCAGCCAATGAAGATGAAACACAAGATTGGTAGAAATGGGGATGCTCGTTTGATTTTAACCACGGATTTCCCAGGGCAGCTTACAGCCCCAACCAAGAAAGCGAACAGGAGTAAGGGAGGCAACAGAGGAGCAATCAGAGGCGTCAAAAGACAAACAACAATCATCCAATACATGTTATTTGCCACCGTGATTTTGACTTTGCAGATTGACCGTACTCCGTTTTCTCTGTGATCTCCTGTTAAATTTTTGGCAGAAAACGAAGACTTCCAACGTTAGTAGCACGAATTCCAGGAATGAACGACCGCGACATGAACAACCAATTGATTTGCAAGGAACTGACTAGATTTGGATTTGCCTTTTGCGGGCAGTTTCGTCGACCGAAAACAACATGCTTGATTTTTGTACTTGCCTTGACATTCGTTGCTCAAGGATCTATCGCTCAAGAGCCAAGTTCCAAGACTGTCAAAGTGTTTATTCTGGCTGGCCAGTCGAATATGCAAGGGCACGGAGTTGTCGATTTGACGAGCCGCAAAGACTATAACTCTGGCAAGGGTTCGCTCATTCGGGTTACGAGGCAGGGCAACAACAGAAAACGAATGGCCCACCTTACGGACAGCGATGGCAGCTGGCGGACTCGCAACGATGTGTGGGTTCGATATCAGACTGAACACGAACTTAAGAAGGGCCCGTTAACAATTGGCTTCACCGGTTACGAAGGCACTCCGCATCACATCGGTCCTGAATTCCAGTTTGGTCACGCGGTTGGTGATGCTTTTGATGAACCTGTCGTCATCATCAAAACGGCATGGGGCGGAAAGAGCCTTTTCAAGGATTTTCGCCCCCCCAGTTCCGGCGGCGAAGTCGGGCCCTACTATACAAAAATGATGGAAGAAATAGATACGACGCTGAACAACATTGCGACGGAGTTTCCCCAATTGAAAAATCGTCAAGTTGAAGTGGCTGGATTTGTCTGGCAACAAGGCTGGAACGACATGATTAGTGATGAGGCTACCGCAGAATACAAGCAGAATCTGCTCAACCTGATTAAGGATATTCGCGCGAAATTTGATAATCCAAACTTGCCGTTCGTTTACGGTGAATTGGGCAATGGTGGTAGCAAAGCCGATCTGAAAATGTACTCTTTTCGGACTGCCCAGGCGTTAGCCGCAATTGACGCCGATTCCAACGTTGCATTTGTCAAAACGACAAGTTTTGCGCGTCCAGCCAGTAAATCGCCTAATCCCGGTCACTTACATCACTGGTATGGAAATGCCGAGAGTTATTTTTTGCTTGGTGACGCGCTGGCAAAGGAAATGATCAGACTTGCCAAGCAGGGTCTTCCCAAAGTTCTGATTTTGGGCGATTCAATTTCCATTGGATACACACCCCTTGTCAAGTGGATGCTGAGTTCCGAAGCCCGCGTGTTTCGTGCACAGACGGGTGAGAACAATCCTGAAGACTGCAAGAGTACTCGGCATGGCGCCATCAATATAGATCGCTGGTTGCGTGATCATGATGGCAACTGGGACCTTATCCATTTCAATTTTGGATTGCACGACATCAAACATCGTGATCCCAAAAGCAATGAACCGTCTAATAATCCAAAGCACCCTATGTGGGTTTCGCCATCAGTTTATGAAAGCCAATTGAGACTGATCGTTGCCAAGCTGAAAATGACTGGCGCAAAACTGATCTTTGCAACGACGACTCCGGTACCCGAAGGAGTTAGGCCGTTTCGAGCGACAACAGACCCACAAAAATACAACGAAATTGCGTTGCGAGTGATGGAGGAAAACGGTGTTGAAATCAATGATCTCTATGAGCTTGCTAATTCTCGATTATCCGAAATCCAGATTCCCAACAACGTTCACTTCACAGAAAAGGGTTCCGAGATTCTGGGAGTCCAAGTAGCCAACGCGATCCGGAGCAAGTTGAAAGAAGCGGTCCGCAAATAGAATTGCAAAAAAGTGAACCGCAATGCGCTTGCCGCGGGTCTCCCAGTGCAAATGAATAATCAGCGGGGCGTACCGCTAGATAGATGTTTCCAAAAGCTGTTTAGTATCTTATCAACCGCCTAGAGACGCTTCATCGCAGTAGCTTGAACCTTCGCAGCAGTGGTCAACTCTATCTGTACCGGCAACGTCCGAAAATCGACCGTGAAATATATGGATTTTTTTCACGGTCGAGAATGCTCTCAACCAAATGCGGCATTTAGCTACCTCGCCAAGTCCCACCCAGTGCCAACTGCTTTTCGGCCGTATAGGGCCAGGTCGAATGATTGGACTAGCTGGGGACTCCAAATTTTTACCAATTCAATTTGGTCAAAATCTATTTTGTCATTCCGCGCAATTTCCATAGCCGCTTCGTCCATCAAGAATTTGCGGAACCAATTTTCCGCGAGGTGTTTTGTTCTGACCTTTACCCAATATTCCTGAAGCATCCATTCAATGAATCCCACGATTTGCTGATGGCTCGGTGGATCGCAATTCATTTCTGTCGAAAGTTCATTTATAGCGTCAACCAATTTATCGATTCTATTTTGTTTGTCCATCGTCGTTTCCCGTCGGGTTGAATGCGGCGGTTAATGAAGACACCTGAACTGATCAGGAAGATCGATATCTTACCGAGACAACGTTCTGAGTCCCAAGTCCAAAGTCATTTTTGAAAGAATAACAGAAACGGGCACCCATCTCAAAGTTTCGACAGTAGTAGTCCTTTGCCGACACAATCTTTCAAGTCTGTCGCCGCTTTTTGAGATAGTTTGGATGATCGGCTTTGCCCGTCAGTTCATACAGGAATCGGCTGGGGATCGTGTCACGAGGCTTTCCCCATTTTCGCCTCGTCAGAGCCATCGACAATGTCAGCCGTTCTTCGGCGCGCGTCACACCGACATAACAAAGTCGCCGCTCCTCTTCCAAACGCCCAGGGTCGTCCACAGAGCGTTGGTGGGGAAACAACCCCTCTTCTAAGCCACACAGAAACAACAACGGAAATTCCAATCCTTTAGCTGAGTGCAAGGTCATCAGCTGCACACAGTCTTCCCAGCCATCGCCTTGGCCCTCACCCGCCTCTAGCGCGGCATGGGTGAGTAACGCCGACAACGGGTCCAACTCTTCTTCGCCTTCAAAATTGAATTGGCGTGCGGCGGTGACGAGTTCTTCCAGGTTTTCAATCCTAGCCTCACCTTTTTCGCCTTTTTCTTTGCGGAAGTGCTCCACCAAACCGCTGTGACTAATGACGTGATCCACCTGCTCGGCCAACTCCAGAGCGCTGCTGTCGTCTGCCATCGTCTCTATGAGTTCGATAAAACCGCGCAAGGCGTTGCAGGCGCGGTTACTGAGAGTTTGGTTTTTGACCACCGACAGCGCCGCATCCCACAAGGAAATACCGCCCTGGCGCGCCGTTTGGCGAACAGCATCCAGACTGCGCCCGCCTATCCCGCGGGTGGGCGTATTCACCACACGTTCGAATGAGGCATCGTCGGCGCGATTGGCGATCAAGCGTAGATAGGCCAAGGCATCTTTAATCTCGGCGCGCTCGAAAAAGCGCAGTCCGCCATAGACGCGATAAGGGATGCCCGTGCCTAGCAAAGCCTCTTCCAGTACCCGTGACTGGGCATTGGACCGATAAAGGATGGCGACATCGCTGCGCTGATGACCTTCCTCAACCCAATGCTGGATGCGCTCGGCTACAAAACGCGCTTCATCCAACTCATTGAAGGCGGTGTACAACAACAGGGGTTCGCCTCGCTCACCCCGCGTCCATAGTGCTTTACCTAGGCGTCCCTGATTATGGGCGATGAGCGCATTGGCCGCCGCCAAGATCGTACCCGTCGAGCGGTAGTTCTGCTCCAGGCGCAGTAACTGCGTTGCGGCAAAGTCCTTGCTGAACCTATGAATGTTCTCGATCTGGGCACCGCGCCAGCCATAGATCGACTGGTCATCATCGCCAACCGCAAAGACGTTGCCACCCTTGCCCGCCAACAGGCGCAACCAGGCGTATTGAATGGCATTGGTATCCTGAAACTCGTCTACAAGGATGTGCTTGAAGCGTTGTTGGTAATGCCCCAGTATGTCTGCCCGGTCACGCAGTAACTCGTGGGAGCGTAATAGCAACTCGGCAAAGTCCACCAATCCGGCGC
>CAMYNE010000216.1 GCA_947259675.1 uncultured Pirellulaceae bacterium | reverse complement strand
AGATACGTATCGAGGACGTTGCCGTAAGCAATTGGCCATTTGGACGACGGGCGGGGTCGTTTGATGATTGCGTCCAAAATTCCCTTGAGGATGGCTTCCATTTCGCCGTGATTGTGCTTGGTAGCCCCCTCGTCTAAACCGTCAAAGGACTCTTCGGGCATCAGACCACCTCGATGGACACCCTGAATCATGTCATGAGCCAATGCGCCTTGTCCAAACTGGGCCTTGCCGTGTCGCAAGACGTAGTTCTGCGCTTTGTCCTTGTACACGTTTTTGACGATGAACATTTCCGACAAATCATGTTTGCCTTTGCCTCGACGCATCAGCTCGGATTCCAGGAAAGATGTGGTGGCAAAGCACCAGCACGTTCCTGTACTGCCTTGCGATTTGACATCCGTATAATCAACGGCGGACTCAATCTGGAAATCGTACTTGGCAGCTTCGGCTTTTTTGGACGATTCCTTGTCATCCTGCTTCGCAGCGGTTGTTTCTTCCTGTGCAAAGATAGACTGGTTTGCGACAAGCAATGCAACCAAAAATGAAAATAGCAATATTTTGAATAACTTAATCATGCTGATCTCTTGAATTTATTGGGTCGAATTTAGGCCCTGTTTCCAAGTCTGATAATAACCAAAACCGAGCAAAACTTCAGCCGTCAACGCGGTTTTACCGGCCCAAATCGGGATTATTGTAAACATCGAGTCGGCTTTGGAACACTTTTGACACTTGGTAAGCAGTTTCTGGTTTGCGATAATGTGTGCCTGTCCAGTGACGGGGCGTAATGACGGTTAGTTTCCGTACCAATTCCTTTCCATGCCGGTTTGATGAGTTTGCCCAAGCTGACTTTTTGTTTGCTACTTTTCGCGTCGCCTGCGTTGGCTGTTGCCGATGAAATCGACTCGCTGCGGGAACGCGGGCGAAAAATCTATATCGATCTATGTGCGAGCTGCCACGGCAAGCAAGGGCAGGGAGAAAAATCATACCACGACGGACCTTTGGTCGGTGAATTGGCGCTACGTCAGTTGACAGAGCTAATTTCCGAAACGATGCCCGAAGATGAGCCAGACGCTTGTGTCGGAGCTGACGCCGAAGCCGTCGCCAAATACGTATTCAACGAATTCTACTCGACCGAAGCGCAGTACCAGCGCAACGCACCACGAATTGAACTTTCGCGCCGAACGGTCCGGCAATACCGAGAGTCGGTCGCCGATCTGATTGGTTCGTTTGGAGATCAAATTTGGATCCCCGAAGAACGTGGCATCGCCGCGGAGTACTTTGCCTCCAGTAATTGGAACCAAAAACGAAAACTGGCCAAACAAGTTGACTCCAATATTGATTTCGGAAACGGTGTTTTGCATTTTCGCGCCGATGGAAAATACGCAGGCGTCGAAGAAGTCAAAAAAGAAAATAAAATGGGTGATGGCTTTTCCATCTTCTGGAACGGCGGCATCATCGCGCCCGAGTCGGGCAAATACGAGTTCATCGTCCATTGTCGAAACGGTTTCAAGCTGTGGGTGAACGACACGGACCGACCTTTGATCGATCGGTGGGTGCGATCAAACAATGAATTGACTCACACCGAGACCGTTCATCTTCTCGCGGGCCGTGTTTATTCTCTCAAGTTACACCTGTTTCAGTACCAGGATCCCGAAGTCACGATTCGAGTGGAATGGAAATTGCCTTCTGGAAGCCAGACGATCATTCCTGCGGATGCTTTTATCCCGCATAGCGTGCGTGAGGGGATCGTGATTTCAACAGCGTTTCCTCCAGACGATGCGAGTGCCGGTTACAAAAGAGGCGTATCGGTCTCAAAACAGTGGGATGAGTCGACGACGGTCGCTGCCATCGAAACAGCGAATTGGGTTTCTGAACGAGTTTGGAAGCTGGCCAAAACCAATGAGACAGATGATCATCGTGTAGAAAAAATTCGCGACTTCTGCGTTACGTTTGTGGAACGAGCCTTCGTTAGTCCACTATCGGACGACGAAAAAGATCTTTTTGTCTGGCAGCACTTCAACAACGATCTTTCGATACACGATCAAGTCAAACGAGTCGTAATTTTGGCGCTCAAATCACCACGTTTTCTTTATCCAGCAGTGCAGAAGCGGGCTAAAAATTATGAACTGGCTGCGCGAATGGCGTTGGTGTTCTTGGATTCGGTTCCAGATCAACTGCTTTTCGAGCTTGCGGCGAATGGTCGTTTGACCGAAACAGACGAATTCACCAGTCAAATGAATCGGCTGTTGAACGACAATCGGTCAAAACAGAAGTTGTTGGAATTCTTTCATGATTGGCTAAAAACAGAATCAGCAATTGACGCGAAAAAAGACACCCAAGCCTTTCCCAAATTCAATCAACAGGTCGTTCATAATTTGAGCCAAAGTCTCGACTTGTATTTGAACGAGGTCGTTTGGAGCGAGGCTTCCGATTTTCGGGAATTGTTTTTGGCAGACTATCTTTATGTGAACCCGCAGATCGCCAGTTATTACGGGCTTGAAATTGATGAAGAAAACGAGCCGTTGCTGAACGGATTTACAAGAGTTGATGTTGAGCCAGGGCAGCGTGCGGGGATCCTGACTCATCCGTTATTGATGGCGGGTCTGGCCTACCATAAAGACAGTTCACCGATCCACCGTGGAGTTTTCATAGCGCGGAATCTTCTCGGTAGAAGATTGCTTCAACCACCCGAAAACGTCGCACCGCTTTCCGATGAATTCGATCCCGGGATGACGACCAGGGAGCGAGTTGAACATCAAACGAAAGCGACGGCTTGTATGAATTGTCATAGCGTCATCAATCCGCTTGGTTTTAGTCTCGAAAATTTCGATGCGGTGGGAAGATTTCGAAAGCGAGAAAAACAGAAACCGATTGACGTCTCGTCGGTTTATACGTCATCAGCCGGCAAATCGGTCGAGCTTTCAGGAGCTCGAGATTTGGCAAACTATCTGGCAAATAACGAAACGGCACAGCAAAGCTTCATACGCCAAATGTTCCGGTATTATGCGAAGCAACCCATCGAGGCGTATGGCGAAAATTGCTTGGAAGAGTTGCATGTGAAATTTATCGGCAGCAACTTCAATATCAAACGGCTGATAAACGACGTCGCCCGGGTGATTGTTAAACACGGATATGAATAATGGGTGGACCGGCTTGTGATCAATCGACCATCCCTCTCCTCCGACACGTGAGGGTCGGGGAGAGGGTAAGGGCGACGATCTGTCATCAGTGAAAAATCTATCCCCTCACCCGCCGCTGAGACGGCGACCTCTCCCCAAGGAGAGGTTCAAAACCGAGTGAAAACCGGATGCAGCTGAGCAAAATTACGAACAATAGATCCAGATAGACTTAATCCCAAAAATAGACATGACCAAAAACCCAAATACTTTCCTGGACCGCCGCGATTTCTTTCGAAATTCGGCCGCTGTCTGCATGGCAGGTTTTATTCCAGGCCTCAGCAATCTTGAGTTCGTTGGATATGACGCAACCACGAAAAAACGGTTGGTGATTATATTTTCGCCTAACGGTATGGTTCGTGACGGATTTTGGCCAGAAACGGAAGGCCCGGATTTTGAATTGACGCCTGTTCTTAAGCCGCTTGAGTCGCTGCGCGATCAGACTTTGGTTGTTCATGGAATCTGCAACAAGATTCGTGGTGATGGCGACAACCACATGCGGGGGATGAGTTGTCTGCTAACCGCAAACGAGCTTTTCCCTGGTAACATTCAGGGTGGAAGTGATACACCGGCCGGCTGGGCGAAGGGAATTTCGATCGATCAGGAAATCAAAACATTTCTTCAATCGAAATCCGCAACCAAGACGCGATTTGGAACACTCGAATTTGGCGTACAGGTTCCGGACGACGCTAATCCCTGGACGCGAATGGTTTACGCGGGTCCCAACCAACCGATTGCGCCGATTAGTGATCCTTACCGAATGTTTTCAAAAATGTACGGCGAAATTGAAGAACGCGAGAATCTGCTCAGTGTTCTGGATCTGGTCAAGCAAGATCTTCTTCGGGTTCGCGATCGGATTGACTCGAAAGACCAGCGGTTAATCGATTCACACGGCCAATACGTTCAACAAATGAAAACAGATTTGACGCAATCCAATCGGGTCGATTTCGCTGTTGAACCGATCAAGTTGCCGACAAACGTGGCAAACGAAAACGACAAAATGCCTGAGCTGGCCAAGATGCAGATGGATTTAATGGTCAATGGTTTTGTCAACGATCTTAATCGGATTTCGACGCTTCAGTTCACGAGATCGGTTGGCAACGCGAGGATGCGGTGGCTCGACGTCAATGAAGGCCACCATACACTTTCGCACAATCCCGACGAGGACCAACCGTCACAAGAAAAACTTACGCGGATTAACACCTGGTATTGTGAACAAGTTGCGTATCTTGCGAAGATACTAAAAGAAACCAAAGAGCCAGGTACCAACCAGTCGATGCTCGACAATACCCTCATCATTTGGACCAATGAGCTCGGGCACGGGAATTCGCATACGCTCAACAACCTGCCAATGGTGATGGTCGGTGGTGGATTCGGTTTTGAAATGGGACGATTTGCAAAAGTGAAAAAGGTCTCAACCGATCGATTATGGTTGGCGATTTCTCATGCCATGGGTCACCGAATTGATTCATTTGGCAAGCCGAATCTTTCCCAAGGTGGCCCCCTTGAGTTGTAGTCTCCCTGGGCGTTTTGTGCCGCGTGTGCGTCGCGTCCGAAAATCAATTATTCACCATTCGCAGTTCACCATTAATTATTACAACGGCACGGTGGCGGGCTCGTTGGAATTTGGTTAATGCACTAAATACGGGGCAATAATTAATTGCGAATGGTGAATTGTGAACGGTTAATGAGACTGCTCGTTGGCGTCGCAAAAACACTCGACCCGCAAACACTATGGAAAAACTTTCTGCATCCACGCCAAAAAAGCCGATGACTAAGTCACCGGCCTTTTCGTATGTCTGAAAATCCGTAGTACGTCACCACGCTAATTACCATCATTGGCTGAACGGGAACGATTGATTCGCTGTTGCACTCGCCCAGGAATTCGACTTTGCCAATCATTAGGTTCGGGTTTGTATTCGTCGCCGATCATTTCCTTGAGCTTTTTTTGTTGAGCCGGAGTCAGGATCCCGATCAGTTCCTGTTTCGCGTTTTCTTTCAGCTGGTTTGTCTTTTCTTCGATCTCTTTCTGAAGCTTTTTG
>CAMYNE010000215.1 GCA_947259675.1 uncultured Pirellulaceae bacterium | reverse complement strand
TCTTCTCCTTACCATCGATCACGAAAGCCAGCCGAGCTGGTTCATCGCCCGCTTGATCGCCAAAAGCTCGAACGCGAATCATATATTCACCAGTCTCAGGAAATTCGAGTTTTTTCTTGATCACATCTGTCGTGAACATCGCATGCGATCCATTTCCCAGCGAAGACGAACGCCCACGTTGAAACGCAGTGCCAGCTATTGATTGTTTAAGTCCCGGATATGCTGGATCGCGAATTGCCTGTCCCGTAATTTGTTCCGCGGCTTCCAGGTATTTTTCCATCAAGATTGGAGGCAGTGATAGCACATCCGCGATATTGTCAAATCCGTAGCCCACATCGTCGCCAGGAAAACTGTCCGCTGGTTGATAACTGATGCCGATGAGATCGCGAATCGTATTCTGATATTCGATTCGATTGAGTCGCCGAATCGTAACGCGCCCCGGATTAATGTTCGTACAATCAATCGAATTGAAGAGTTGATCGAGCCAACTCAACAACTGCTGCCTGTCCGCTGCTGGCAACGGTTCAGCGTCTTCAGGGGGCATGTCACCATCGGTCACTCGTTGAACGACTTTCTTCCATTTGGAAGATGCTTGCAAAAGCTGATCGAGCGTAACGTATCGTTCAAAATCAAGCTCCGCTTCAGCGTCATTTCCCCAGTGACAGTCGCCACAATTCTGTTTTAGAGTCGGCTTTATTTTGTCCAGGAAGTCGCGCTGTACTCTTCGAAACGTAGGATCACTTTCCTGAGCCAGCACGATATTCGCGTTCGAGATTGAAATCGAAAGAAAAATGACAATCGACTTAGCGAGAAACTTGTACATCATTGAAAACACTAAAACATGAACTGGTACTTCATTACCGCAAGAAACTCCGGATGAGTAAACGGACACGTTACCAAAAGTCTGCTTTCGGTCGAAAATTCAGGCGATTTGACGGTGAATCAGCTCAATCAACTGGGTCAACTCGGGCGCGAAAAAATGGCAAAAGACTTGTGTTTTCGTCGGTTTTAGGGTCAGGACCGCGAAAAACATAGGGTTTTTGGTGAAAAATTTCCGTTTTCGTCGAGTTTTAGGGCATCTCCGCTTGAATTTTCATGGGCAAAATGTCTAATTTCCGCGTTGAAACAACGGAAACTCCCGCGTTTTTGAGCACTTCGAATCGTCCACCCCTGCAAGGAGGAATTGTCCATGGGCAAAACTGCTGGCCCCAAACCGCCGACAAAGTCGGAAATTATGAACAACATGGCTGAAACAACCGGTCTGACTAAAAAAGAGATCGTTGCTGTCATGGATGCTCTCACAGCCGAGATTGAAAACAATGTTGGTAAAAAAGGGGGACCTGGTATGTTCACGATCCCCGGACTTTGCAAAATCGTCGTCCAAAACAAACCTGCTTTACCTAAACGACAAGTTCGTAACCCAGGTACTGGCGAAATGGTTTGGGCGAAGCCACGTCCGGCACGCAAAGTAGTTAAAGTTCGGGCTCTTAAGGGCCTGAAAGATATGGTTGCCTGATAAGCAAGCTGAAACTTGTAATTCGATTTGAACTCTCGCCGAGTCCAAACAACAAAGAACCGCCGAGCTTTTCGGCGGTTTTTTTTGGTTAGCCGCGAAGCCCCAGATTCTCAATTTGAAAAGACTTCTTTCCTCAAACTTCAATCCGCTCAACGGCGAAGCATGTCGACAAACGCTTGAGCAACGGCTTGCTGATCGGATACCATCCAAATCGCAGCTCCCAGTGACAGTAGCCCGGAAACAACGAGGAATCCAACGCCGATTGCATTTGGCGCAACTTTGACCGAGTTTAATTCTGTCCTGAGTGCCTGCTCAAGTACTCGCCAACCTTCGTAACTCTGCTGACTGCCACCCGCACACAACTGGATGTTCCTCGCCCAATCGCTTGATTCGACGTGCAAATGAACTTTCAGGTTCGGCATCATCAGACTATCACCTGCCCACCGAGCTTCCTTATCCAGCCGATGAGCAACACTCTTAAGTGAAGGCAAGAGTTGATCGCTCGATAGATTGTAAATTACGATTCTTGACCGCATCAGAAGTACAATCAGTGATACGCACAGTCCATAAAACAGAATTAACATGAACCAGACGAATCCACCAAATTGACTTGCGGCTCCTTCTGGAAAAAACAATTCCATCGGCCCGGCGATGACCAATCCCGATACGCCAATCCCAAGCGCCGCTGCGTCACGAGCCCCGGTCGTTATGAACGGTTTAGCACTTAAATTGATCAGGCCAATCATCAGCAGATAGACCGCGAGCGGCGCAGCGCCGATGCAGAAATGCAATGGATCCATTTGATTTGGGCTTTAAAGGGTCATTATGCTTCCAAAAGCAAGTGTAAACCGCAGCAGGAATTGGGTCAACGAACGTAAATCAACGGAAGTGGGCTGATCCTGCGTCAGGGATTTCTTGCGGATTCGACCTTGGTAGATAGCAGGGCGGTGCGAATTTTGGCGATCGGGTCGCGACGCTCTTCGGGATTCATGTAGAAATGGTAGTCATAGTCTTTCAACTTGATGCTCAACATTTGTTCCAGTGCTTTGGCCGTAAACTGTCGCGTTAGCAGGACGGGGTCATCCAGCGCGTCAATCAACTGTGGCAGGGCCCAATGCGAGTTCGTGCGCGCGAGCGAATCAGCGGCAATCAACCGCACCGAAGGATTTTCGTTCTTCAGCCATTCCAAAGCCGTTTTTCCTTCGCGATTAGGATAGTTCGCTGCAATTCGAGTTTCTGAATAACTTGCCCCATACCAGTCCTTTAAATAGGTCAAAGTCCAATCGATCGGCTGTTCGCCATGACATTGGTTGCAGGCGTTGGGTTGGTTCGCCTCGATCATCTCGGCGTTGGTTGGAGAAAAAATCATGTGCGTTCGGACAACATCCTGTAACCCTTCATTGAGTCGAGGCATGTGGCAATTCATGCACCGGGAGCCTTCGCTATTTACCGGATGATGAGTATGTGTGACCAGTGCTTCCGGGTTTTCAAACTGCTGGTGACAGGTCGTACATTTTTGATCGTCTTGTTCAGGTGACAACGCCCATTTTTTCCCGGTTTCCTTGTGCGGGTTATGGCAGTCGATGCATTTTAATTGGGTATAGCAACTTCCCCGCATCGCATCTGAATACTCCGTCGAATTCCAAGTCGACATTCCCGCCGCCAATTGTGGACGATGGCCCACGTGACATCGACCGCAAATCCAATTCACGTTTTGATGCGTCCTTCCCAATTCGACTTCACGGCTCCCTTCGACATGCAAGTGTGGACTGACCGGAAAAAAGTTGGGTTTGATTTCGGGATTAGCCGCGTGCTCCTTGGATCCCATATGACATGCCTCACAAGTGATTCCCAGCGAAAGCGCGTGGTCCGGGGCTTCCCACTCCATCGTCGCCATCATGAACTTCATCAAGTTTTCGCCGGACACCAGATCGGGGTCACTTTCTGAATTCCATATCTCTGGATGAGCTTGGCCAAGGTAGTCAGTCATGGAAAAATGTATTTTCTCCGGCGTATGCAACCCGAGAACGTCGGGCGCTGTTAGAAAAAGGTCGCCGAGCGAAAATGTCGTATGGCATTGGTTGCATTGATGATAGGGTACGAACTCCAGCGCATCGCCCGGAGGAATAAAGGGATCCGAACGAAATTCGTCAGGTTGCTCATCTTCGCTGGTTAACTGGCCGTCGACGGTAACCCGATGTGTATGAACGACGGGGACCCATTCTTTTTCATCCAACCAGTAACCGAACGGCAATACGTGATCGACCTGATAGAATTCGTGTCCCGCTGGTTCCGGTCCTTCGAGCTCTTTACCGATGTAATATTGATAGAATCTTGAACCGATCGTTTGATTTATTTCATAGACCCGGCGAATGTTGTCGCGCTCCAAGGTCATTCGGTTCTTACCATTTTCCTGGTCAAAGGTTGCCTGGCCGCCAAGATAGGAAATGCTGACCCCCGAAAAGTCTCCTTTTATGGTCGACTCGTCAGCATACGCGTTCATCCACCGATGGGGATGCGTGGACCAGGACTCGTAGTTCTCTTCATGACACTTCTGGCAAGATTCTGCCCCGGCGTAATCCTTCGGTTGAATGTTACTTGGCCCCGATGAATGGACTGCGTTTGTCACGAAGCCTTCTGGAATTTCACCCCACCAGTTTGAGATTTCACCGGATTGCAGCATCTTGGGACTGGATTTCTTGTCTTGTTCCTGGTTCGCCGTTTCATTTTCATCGGCGTACTGAATTGAGTTGACGAAAACTACCAGAGTCGCGCCGATTGCAAATATTCCTACGACGATACAAATTATCAGGAGTCGGTATGATTGCGGCTTACGAGACCTGAGAGCCTCTTCTTCCAGACTCCACGACCGGTTTTCCTGATTCTGATCCATTCGATCGTTCCTGAAATTCTTCTGAGATGATGGGTTCTATTTTATCTCATCCGCAGGAAGCCTTCCAGCTGATCCAATGGAAACGCTTGTACAATCGAATTACTCTCGACCACGTCGACGAAATTCTTCGATGTACCGCACAAAGTCGCCAATTGTCCGAATGTTCTCGACTTCATCCTCCGGTATCTCAAAGTCAAACTCCTCTGCCAACATCATCATCATCTCAACGTAATCCAGAGAATCAATTCCGAGATCGGCCAAAGGAGTCTTTGAGGTAATCTTGCGCGGATCGGCGCCGAGTTGCTCACCAAAAATCCGGGCAACCTGTTCGAGTGTTTGCGAGGCCTGCCATAATAAGTGACCACAATTTGGACAGGTGGCGTCTTGGGCAGGATTTGAAAACTCGATCTTCGTCTTCGCACCGCAAAGTACACAACGACTGGGAAAGCCCTCGGGAGTGCGAGAAGAGATGCTCACTTATCCAATCAACCAAAAGATGGTGTACGCGATGCACAGCTGGTGATGACCAACTATCCGTACAATTAGAAAAAATTATACAAAAAACCGCGCTGACGAGGACGAGGCCTACGTCGTCAAATAAAAAATGCATGCGTCGACTATTCTATATCGTTCTCGGGTAGGCAAACTTCTGCGGATAGATAGAATTCGAAGTATGAAAGTATTCTCGCTGCAGTCGGGAAGTAACGTCATTTGCTTTTATGTGGAAGCTGGCGAAGTGAAGCTTTTGTTTGACGCTGGGATAAGCGGCAAAAAAGCTCAAGTCCGCTTGGCACAACATGGACGCGATAT
>CAMYNE010000214.1 GCA_947259675.1 uncultured Pirellulaceae bacterium | reverse complement strand
CGTCACCGAGGCACCATTGGTGAGGGCCTTTTCGATAACCAAGATTGTCTGGTTCGAACCACCAGATTTCCTGCGGGGTGAGACACGAATCGCAAACCGAATCACTTGGCGAAATGATCGCGCCGTTCAATTCGCCCTCGATTTGTTCGGTTTGTCCATGAACCGAAGCTTGTCCGACGCACAGGCAGCACAACAACACCAAACCGCATTTCAACACGAGCGAGGCGCGCGCACGAATCGTTCGTTTCCTCGGCAAGTATCGCTGAGATCGGAATGGTGAATTAATGGAATACAAGTTCAAACTCGACCGGTGGGTCGGATCGTCCGGTTTGTTGAAAGTTAGTCTGTTGTATCCACTGAATCGACTGCATAAAGATTGCGTCTTAATCGGAGGCTTTGCATTGCGACACAATTCGCAAACCGCAAAGTTTACGGAACCGGAAAACGGCCTAAAACAGGAGAGCCTGAATGAGTGAATCAATTCTGATGAAGCTATTCTTCAATTTCCAATCGAACGCTGCCGGTGAGGCCTCCCGTCAATTGGGTTCGTCCCAAGGAGGTGTTTGCGTTGGTTAAGAAAAGGTCGATTCTCAGAACGTTGCGCATAAGAAGTTGTTGGCCAACCTCAATTCGCAAGACTCCAGCCGGGTTCAATTCCCCCAGCGATAATTCGTTTAACCTAACGCAACCGTTAAAGTCGACCAACTCGACAATTAACCAGACACGTTGGTCCTTGTGCAGACCGGTGGGACAACCAAAACGGCGAATCAATGAAACCGTACCGCAAAAACCCGCGCCAAGCCAATCTATCCAATCCGAGGCAACACTCAGCTTTTGTTGTTTTCCAACGAGATTTTCTGTGTCACTTTGTACGACTTCGGCTTGCCATGGACCGTGCAGTCGGATGCGATGAAATCGAGTTTCTTCACCAGAGGAATTCAAAACGGCTCATCCACGTTGGGCTCTCTATTTCGACAAAAGCGTTAGTGATCTTGCAAAAGCAGTATACCCATCGTTCAACTCCTTTCGCGGCGAACGTCGGACAGAATCCGAGCCTGGGCGGCCGCCGAAAACGAAACCTTCCACGCAACCGCGTGTTGTAAGTTGTGAAGGGACGCTGATTGCACGGCTAACTGTCCGTCAAAGTCAACTTTATAATCAAGTTTAACGCAAGCGCAAGCGACGCATTGAATGCAATCCGAAACCGTTTGGCAAGTCGAATGAATCCCTAAAAACAGGAGTCTCCGACAAGGCTTGCCCAAAATCAACACAGAATCGCACGTTTGCACACGACTCAAACCGAAAAACCCTTTCCGAGTCATTTTGGGGTGTATAAACTGAGCAGGAAATCATCTAAGACTTATAGAGACCGGCGAACAGCTAATCAAAACGGGAACAGGCGAAAACTTATTGATTGTCTAAGGATGGCACGCCCAAACGCACGGATCGCGACGATCGCTTTGACCGGATTTGGCTCCATTCTTCAATCAATAGGAAACGATTAATGGCAAACTGCCTGCAATTGGACAAGAGAATTCTTCTGCTAGTTATTTCCGCGCTTGCTTTCTTTTCCTTAGCAGGTTTCGGCGAACTACATGCTCAAGAAACTGACGAGGTCAAAGCAAACGCCGTTGCCCAGACAGCCGTGAACGCGCAAAACGCAGGTGAGTTTCCGCTCGCCGCCCTCCAATGGGAAAAGCTCATCACGGAATATCCCAACAGTTCGTTGATCGGGCTGGCACAACACAACCTCGGAGTGTGCTACGTACAGTCCAACGAATTCAAAAAAGCGGCAGACGCTTTAAAGAAATCCTTGTCTTCGCTTCCCAAAAACGAAACCACAAAACTCGCCCGTTCCTATCTGTTCCTGGGCTTCGCACAAGCGCGATTGGGAAAAGACATCGGCGATTCGGCTACCACAGAAGCTGAGCAAGAAGAATCCCGCAAGTGGTTTACCACGGCGACACAAACGCTCGAACAACTTCAAACACGGTTCCCCAATTTTGAGGAACTTGACCAAGCCTGCTTTTTCCAGGGTGAATCGTATGAATCGCTGGGGAGACTGGACAAAGCGGCCGAATCCTACACTCGGATGATGAAACTGCCAAACCAGGCATTCAAATTCGACGGAATTCTTGCTTTGGGCAACGTCTATGAACAGCTGGACCAGCTGGAAATTTGAAACTTGCCGCTGCTGCGGAAAAAAAAGGGGCAGATGGGAAGCCCTATTACGTCGAGGCAGAACGGCTGTTTTCAGAGGTGGCCCAACTGCCCGATTTTGATCTGACTGACCAGGCTCTTTTTCAACAGGCCTTTTGCGCCAACCGGCAAAGGCAGTTTGAAAAATCGGCCGACCTGTATTCGAAAGCTGCAGCACAAAAAGACTGGAACCAGGCACCTCGAGCCCTGGTTTATGCCGGTCGCGACTATATGAGCGCCGGTCTCAATGACAAAGCGGTCGACGCCCTCGTCAAAGCGCTCCAGGTCAATTCAGAATACGCTGCCGAAGGGGCTCACTGGCTTGCTCAGCTGTATCTGCGCGACCGCCAGAATGAGGAAGCATTCAAACTGGCAAACGAATGGGCGGACAAAACAACGGCCGAAAACCCCATTCACGTCAATTTGTTGCTCGACCGCGCCGACGCGGCGTTCATTCTCAGCAATCGTCGTCAGGAATCACCCGCTCTGTACCTTGAGATCGCGGACGAGCATCCCGAGCATTCCCTGGCTCCAACGGCCCTTTATAACGCCGCATTTGCCTTCCTGGAAATTGGTCGATTCGAGGAAGCGATCAAAATGTCTGATAGATTTCAGGAACAATACAAAACTTCGAATTACCTTCCCGACGCGCTCGAAGTTAAAGCGGATGCAAGTCTGCTTGCCGGGTCACCTGAGACCGCGGAGTCTGTTTTTCGAAGACTGGTCCAGGAATACCCGGACAACTCCAAGGCTTCGACGTGGAACTTGCGCATCGGGCTTGCCCAACACACGCAAGAAAAGTACCAGGAAACGATCGACTGGTTGGAAACGAATGCCAGCCACATCACGGGCAAGTCACAACTGGCCGAAGCGCTGCATTTGATCGGTTCAAGTCACTTTAATCTCAATCATGACGACGAAGCAATCACAGCGTTGCAGCAAGCAATCAACACCGATCCAAAATGGCGGCGGGCCGATGAAACTTTGATGACGCTGTCCCGGGCCCAGCAACGAGCCGGACTGGACCAGGAAGCCCAAGCAACAACACAACGATTGTTGCAGGAATTTCCAGAGTCCCGGATGGTCGCACAGGCGATTTATCGAGCCGGCGAAATGGCCTACGCGAAGCGGGACTTTGATGGTGCGTTAACAAACTATCAAGCCGTTGTTCAAAATCATCCCAAATCGGAGTTTGCGCCATACGCCCTTTATGGTGCTGGATGGAGTGCGCTTGAAACCAAGAAATATGATCAATCGATAGAGTTCTTTGATCAATTGATACGCGACTATGCCGATCACGCCCAAGCCAAATCGGCAAAGATTGGACGAGGTGTCAGCCGTCGCAAGGGAGGTGACTCAGAACGTGCAATCGCCGACTTTACAGATTTCCTGAATTCAGGTGCAACCGGGAAACCGGAATTAGACGCTCTTTATGAAATGGGGCTCGCTCAAGTCGATCTCAAGAGATGGGATGACGTCGTTTCCACGTTTGTCCAACTGTTGGACAAAGCGCCGAATTCGAATCTTGCCGACAAATATCATTACGAACTTGCCTGGGCACATCAGTCAAACAATAACAGACAACAGGCGCTGCGTCATTTCGGAATGATTGCCCGAGAATTCCCTGACAGTCAACTTGCCCCCGAAGCGAACTTCCACGTTGCCAATCAAGCATACGAACAAAAACAATATGCGGATGCGGCCAAATCGTATTCCCTCTGCCTGAACTCGAAAGCCAATGACGGGTTGCGAGAAAAATCAGCATATAAACTTGCCTGGTGTTACTACAAACAGAAGGACTACGACCAATCGTTGACTCAATTCAGGCAGCAGATCGATTTGTTTCCCGAGGGTGATCTCAAGGCCGATGGGCTGTTGATGGTTTCGGATTCCCTGTATCGACTCGAAAAACATGCGGAGGCTTTCGAAGCTTACCGAATCGCCAAACCGGCCATTGAAGCGACCAAGCCCGTAAATGCTCGCGTTCGTTGGCAGGCGTTATTGCATGGCAGCCAGAGCGCCAACAAAGCCAAGCGGTACACCGAAGCGATTGAATTTGTGAAGCCGATCATCGATTCCGAGGTGACTTCCGAAGCTCTCAAACATGACGCCTATCTGGAAATCGGTAATGCTCACAAAGGCAACCGCAATTTCGCGGAAGCTCAGGCTGCTTGGACAAAAGCCGCGGCAAGCATCGGCGAAACAGGCGCAGAGGCTCGGTGTCTGATTGGCGAACTTCTTTTTGAACAGAAAAAATTTAATGACGCAATCATCGAATACAAACTCGTGATCTACGGATACGGTGGCAAAGACGCAACCAGAGAGATTCGCCCCTGGCAAGCGTTTGCCGCGTTTGAAGCGGCCCAATGCTATTACGTGCAAATCAAGGACGCGGAACAACAACTCCGACCAAAGCTCATCGCCGACGCGTTGAAGCTGTATCAATACCTGGTTGACAATTATCCGCAAGATCGGCTTGTTAACGAAGCAAAAAATCGAATCGAAACCCTGCGACAACTCAACTAAAATAAACGCGAAACCACAGCTGAAGTCATGAGGCTTTACCCCGCGTTTCGAATACCGGAATTCTTAATCCAACTACGAATTACGAACAACTCAACGTGCAAAACTTCCTTTTGGAGTTCGAACTAAATTGACCATCACCATTCCAAGCAGCATCTTTGTGTGCCGGTCCATTCGTCTAGTTGCAATTGCGCTGCTCGCGGTATGTTCTTTTTCGATCGCCACCGACAGTTCATTTGCGCGGCAGAACGAACCCGACGAGGAAGCCTCGATCCAGGCCGGTGAGACTTTGCCGGGCATGGAGGGCGTTCAGAACACTGCCGATCCAGTGGATGAAGTACTGCCTTTTAAACCGCAACGAGGGCTGAGTTTTTTGGAACTCCTCGCGCGCGGTGGCTGGTTCATGATTCCGCTGGGGCTGCTTTCCATTGCCGTCGTCGCCATTGGCGTCGAACGATTCCTGTCACTTCGACGCGACAAGCTGTTCCCGCAGGATCTGGTTCATAACCTGGCCGTGCTGAGCCAAAGTCCGGGTGGCCTTGATCCGAGGCAGGCCTATCAAATCTGTCAACGGCATCCGTCGTCCGCGTCTTACGTTATCCGTTCGATGTTGACGCGCGTCGGTCGGCCGCAATTGGAAATCGAAAACGCCGTCCATGAAGCTTCGCAACGAGAAGCCGCTCGACTCAGCCACCTCGGCTCTTGGCTAACACTCGCTGCCGCGATCGCTCCGCTAATCGGACTGCTGGGTACCGTTTGGGGGATCACCCAAGCCTTTTATGACACGACTCAGCTCGTGGCCGGTCAAAATCGGGCCGAAGCACTGGCGCAGGGAATTTACACAGCGTTGGTGACCACGATGTGCGGCCTGTTGATTGCCATCCCGGCCGCAATTATGGCTCACCATTTTGAAAATCGAATCATTGCGTTACTGAATGAAATTGAAGAAATGATTTACAGCCTGATGCCTCAGTTCGAACGATATGAAGGTCAGCTTCGATTTACGACCGGCAACGTCGATTCAAGTTTGCCGGAGGATCTGGATGTCGAATTTGCCGGCGTCGAAAACCCGACAAGTAGTACTACTGACGGCGCCGATCCTCGTTTGCCCGTCAATAGGCCCAGACGTAAACGAAAACCGCCGCATTAGAATCACTCGCTCCCTCGATTCACACATTTTCAAGGTAGTTCAGGATGGCCGTAAAACTAAAACGCTCAACCGCCGTCAGCTCGCTCAGTATTACACCGTTGATCGACGTCGTGTTTTTACTTTTGATTTTCTTCCTTGTCTCATCCCGATTTGCCGAAGAAGAAAGGGAACTGCAACTTAATCTGCCCAGTATTTCGGAAGCTCTGCCGGCAACTGCACAACCGGACGAGCTGGTCGTAAATGTCGACAAACAGGGCCGGTATTTTATTGACGGCAGCTTCAGGAAAATAGAACAAGTCGAACAGATCCTGCGTCGGGCTCAGGCTAATAACCCACTCACGCAAGCCGTTGTCATTCGTGCCGACAAGCAGGCTGAAGTCGACCCTGTCGCCCAAGCAATGAACATTTGCAAAAAAGTCGGTATCAATGATTGTGTATTGAGCACCGATGATTTGTAAGCAAACGAGTACTCTCTCCCGGCGAAACGTGAGGGTCCGGGAGAGGAAGCCGAAGTTTCGTTGTGAATCATTAACCCTCACCCGACGCTGAGACGTCGACCTCTCCAAAATTGGGAGAGGTTGATGCGCTAGTACCGACAGCTGATAAGGTTGCCTAACTTCAATAACAACTTGACTGTGAAAAACCCACGCCGATACGTTCAACGAATTCAGCCTCATCAGGCTCAGCCCTTTGACCAGCACTTCTGGCCAGTGTTGGTGGCCTTGTGCGTGTTGTGTGGGATCGCGTTCGGTGCGATCCTGACGCTGCTGCACGGACCGTGGATGTGGGGCAGTCTGCTGCTGCTACCGGCGATGGCGGCAATCTCGATCTATCTGCTGTATCGACTCGACAACTCTATTCTGCGCCGCTCTCTTCAACTAGCGATCATTATCTCATTGGGAACGCATTTGCTGATCCTGATTTATGCTTCGGTTACCTTCATTTTCCAAAACGACTACCAAATTCCAAAGCAGCAAATCGTCAAACGACTGGATTGACTTCGGATTGCCTTTCTTCACCGCGATCACCGCCTGCTGTCGAGCGATCGGCAGCACTTCGTCGATGAGAGCTTTTTGCTGGGCAATTCCCAGATAGCTTTCATCGGCCGGCAAGTACAAATCACCCGCTTTACTGACTTCGATCTGGGACAGCAGCCCCTGGGAAGACCCGAAATTGACCTGCACTTCACGGTCAAATTCTGCCTCGTAGTCGGTGACGATCGCTTCGACCACGGCGCGATTGCTGGCCGCACAGAACATCATCAGCGGCGCTGTTTCGCGACCACCAGCCTCAACATTCCCCGCTGACTTGGTCTTCTCATTTTGTGAGAGCGCAAAGACCATCACACTGAGTGCGACGATCGAGCCAATCATGACCAACAGAATTCGATTCATGTCAACGCTTTCTTCCAGATGGAATTGTCAGGAGCCTTGGTCGAGTATCACGATCGCGTACGGAAATCGACGGAGGCCGCTCGCCGTCTTCGCCAAACAACTCCGCGTCCCAATTCGCCGACAGCAGAAG
>CAMYNE010000213.1 GCA_947259675.1 uncultured Pirellulaceae bacterium | reverse complement strand
GGGACGGAACGTTGCGTGCAGAACGGTGCAGTATATCCCCCAATCATTCCGTCGTTGAATGACTCTGTTCCGCAAGATTCGGTTTTTTTGTGTTTTGTTGTGACTTTGATTCGCCAGGAATAGGTCTCAATCTCTTGGCCGATCCTTCGTTCTCTGCCGTGTCATCAATGCGACAAGCTATGCTAAAACATGATAATCGTTTTTTCAATGACAATGCGTCCGACCTCTACCGTGAATGACCTTTCTTCCTTGCTACTTACGACAGAACCGAAATTGCTCGATTACCCGATGCCATTTCTCGAGGGTCAAGATGCCGTCAAATGGGCGGCAAATATTTGTTACAAGAATGCCCGCACTGGGTTGTTGATTCAAGCAATGCGTTCGGCGTTCGCCAAAACGGGTGCGGTCGATGACAATTCCGTCGTCTATCTTGAATCTTCGAATCCGCAAATGGTAAAGGCTGTCCTCTCCAGGATCAGCAATGGGATCGCCGGTCACGCGGCGCTTGAATTGCTAAATTTCAATAACACTGAAAAGATGCATCGTTTTGATGAGGGGCGCGAATTCTACGAACAAGTTTTCGAAAAAGCTTTGAAGAAAGCCCATCCGCTGGGACATTACGCCAAAATCAATCTTTGGTTCAGCGCGTCCGAACATGTTTACGAGGCTCACTGCGATTTGGCAGACGGATTTCTATTTCAATTGGCTGGCAGGAAACGAGTGAAAGTCTGGCCGCTGACAGAAGAGTGTGCGAATCGAGCGCTGTTTGATCATAGCGACATCAGCATCCGTCAGACGTTGCCTTGTCAGGAATTTGAGCTCGGCCCGCGTCAGGTTCTTTTTATTCCAGGCAGTGCCGTACACGAAGTTACCGTCGAAAGCGGTTTTAGTTCGGTTTCCTTGAGTTTTCACATCGGCTCTCCATTTCCGTTATTATCGCTGTTCCGCGATCTGAAGCGTACAAATCGTGACCTGACGTTTGAGCTTCCCGAAGAGCTATCGAAAATAGAAAAGCAGGAAATCACGTTTTTTCAGCCTAGTCGGTTTTGTTTGGACGGTGAGCAAAATGGAATGCCGGCGGCTCTGAGAGACCAGTTGGTTAACGTGATCCAGGTAGACGGATGCACTGATGAGAAACTGGCCCAACTTCTTGATTCCTGGTGGGTCGAAAAATCCCAGTTGCAGAATTATGCGGGTCCCTATCCGCGCGGAGAATAGTCTCGATTTTCGAGCTCTAAACAAAACTCCATCGTCTGAAAGTGTTTGTCTCGTAGATCGACAATCCGGACAACATCCATTGCAGATGCGATGTGGATAAAGCAGTCGTCAACGATGCCGGATCCTTCCAGTGCGCTGAGCGAATGAATACAACGCGGATCCGGTAGGCAGGACTTCAAAAGAACGAGCTCCACTCGTCTTTCGCAGCCTCGTATCGAGGCGGCAATTTCGGCAGCGATGGAATCGGAAGTTGCGTCCCAGGATTCGGGCAAGTTGGATTTGTACCGAAGCCAGTTCACGGGCTCGAAAACAAAGTCCTCTTCGCCATTTGGCCTAATGATCTCAGAAACGTTGTCAACTATTTCATAATCCGGCAACCAGTTTGCGAGAATGCGTGACGTCACGTCCAACATCTCAATCGCCATCCAATGGGCTGCGGAATCATTTATCGCAAGTTGCTTTTGAATTTTGCGAACGGAGTCAACTGTGCGACCACCGCCTGCAATCAATACGTTGGTGGCTGGTTCCTGGCAAACAATCCAGCGGCGTAAATTTTCGGGAGCTTGGTCAAATTCAAAAAGACTCCCACCAACTTTGACCACGCGAATTAACCGCGAGTCGTGAAACACTTAAACCCCCGCTTCGTTCGCCAACGTCGCGACCGCAAACGCCGGGGCGCACGCATTGATTTGGGGCGACTCAAGTTTTGCGAGTTCAAGAAAATGAACTTTGGCTTGGCTGGTTCGAAGAACGTTTTTGGCGAGCCAGTCGCCAGTTCCCGAAATCAGGAACGCCTTTTTGCATTCCGGATAATTTTTCTTCACGGTTCGGAGGGCTTCACGAATCGCGGTCTCCTGCGCCGAAATCGCGGTTTCTGCAATTGCCCGAACGTCGGCCGGATCAATTTCATCCGCGTCCGCGCAAACCATGCGTGTCAACCGTTTGACGGCGCACCGAATTGTTGCCGGTCGTCCATCGGCGGTTGAATCACCGCTCTGTGACTGCCTGATGTTTCCAACAAACAGATGAGCATCCAGAGTCGTTGCGAACAGCTCGCGGGCAAGCAACGTTGAGATACCACCGATTGCGACTGAATTGATCAGACTGCAAATTGGAGTACGAGTGACTCCGGTGTACACAAGTTCGCTGGATTGGAGGCGCTGCACGTCCGTTTTGGCTTTGCTGACAGGTGTGCCGTTGGCGACCGGGATCACGTCCGTGGTTGTTGAGCCGATATCGATGACGATCCCGGTTTGGTCGGGGAGAAAACGAGCCGCGTATCGAGTTAGCGCGTGCCAATTGGATGCTGCCGTTTTGATCCAGTCCCGAATCGCAACTGCTGGAGTCACAAAACTTCCCGTCGTCTGGTAGATAAAAACGTTTTCCGCCGGAACAACCTCCGTCAGAGAGTTGACAATAAACTCGACGCCCTGGTTTTTCGTCTCAAAACAATCAGCCAGTTCACCGCTCATCGTCACCGCGAATTTGCAGCCATCGACGGCCGGCTTCAGAACTTCTTTAAGAGTCTGCGGAAGCAAGGAAGATTTTTTCCAAAGCGGAAACTCAATCGACTTGGCTGTTCTATCCTCAAACGCGACTTTGATATTCGCACCGCCGATATCGAGTCCAATCCAGCTCATGAGTTAACGATGTTGTTTAAAGCAACTTGAATATTTGGAAATTTGAATTGGTAACCACAGCGAAGGGCGACTTCAGGTATCACACGCTGAGAAGCAAATAGTGAATCCGCAAATTCGCCTAATAAGGACCTCAAAACATATTTCGGGACCGGCAATAGTGCAGGTCGCCGGACAGCAGCAGCGATGGCTTTTGTCATTTCGGAATTTCGGACCGGATTCGGCGCTGTTCCGTTAACGGGACCTTCGATCTCCTGGTTTTGCATCGCCCACAAGATCATACCAACCAAATCGTCAATATGAATCCAGGGTACGTATTGTTTTCCGTTGCCGAGTCTTCCGCCTGCACCCTTCCGGAAAACGGGTAATAGTTTGGCTAATGCTCCACCGTCTTTGCCCAAGACAACTCCACTTCGGAGCAAAACCACTCGAACACCAGCTTCTTTGAGGGGAATCGTCGCATTCTCCCACGCGGTACAGACGTTGGCCAGAAAACCGGAATTGGCAGGCGTGCTTTCGTCGACGATCTCTTCGCCACAATCGCCATAGATACCAACCGCAGAAGCTGAAACGACAACGTCTGGTTTTTGCGGCATTTGCAAAATCGCTTTGACAAGTTGTTCGGTACCGTTGACGCGACTTTCCTCAATGCGTTTTTTCTTTTGCGTGGTCCAGCGTCCCTCGCCGATCGGCTCACCCATCAAATTAACGACACTCTCCAGTTGCAATCCCTCTGGGAACACGAGTTGTCCTTGTTCGTAGTCCCACTGAATGGCAGAGGTAACTTCTGCGCCAAATTTCGATTTTGCGTTTTCGGCATTTCGACTGGTGATGACGCAATCATCCAACTTGTGAACCAACTTGCTTCCGACAAACCCGGTTCCACCGGTAACGAGAATGCTCATGTTATCGGTCACCCAAAATCATTTTGCCAAATCCGCCAATATCGAGAACGGAACCTTCGCCTTTGGTGCCCCGATTGAATCCAGTGACGGCGGCCACTCGGCCGGCAAGACGACTGAACGGTAAAGACTGAAGCCAGATATGTCCCGGGCCGGTTAGGGTCGCCAAAAATAATCCCTCCCCACCGAACAGAGTGTTCTTGATCCCACCGACAAGCTGAACGTCATAGTTGACGCTTGGAGCCAGCGCAACAATGCAACCGGTATCGATTTTGAGAACTTCGCCAGGTGCCAGTTGCCTCTCGAGAATCGTTCCCCCGGCGTGGCAACAGGCGATCCCATCGCCCGTTAATCGCTGCATGATGAAGCCTTCACCCCCGAACAATCCGACTCCGATTTTTTTGTTGAACGCAATTTCGATCTCAATGCCCCGCGCGCCACAGAGAAACGCATCCTTTTGGCAAACGAGTTCACCACCCAACTGATCCAAATGAAGTGGTATGATTTTGCCGGGATACGGAGAAGCAAACGCAACTCGGGCTCGTTCCATTCCGGAGTTCGAAAAAGTCGTGATAAACATCGACTCGCCAGTGATCACTCGTTTGCCGGCCGATTTGACTTTCTGCCAGAACCCGCCGTCGCCGCTTCCCGGACTGCCAAACATGGTTTCCATTTGAATCACGTTGTCCATGTACATCATCATCCCGGCTTCGGCGATCACCTTTTCACCGGGATCCAGAACGATCTCAACATATTGCATCTCAGTGCCGAAAATTTCATAGTCAATTTCGTCCGAAACGCGGCCGCGCGGTTTGTACATCGGCCCTGATGATGGAACGTCAACGACCTCGACTTCATCCGCACCGCCGAGCGGCACCCGGAAGACGGACGAACACTCCTTGCAACGGACCATTTCACCCGCCAGTTTGTCGGTCAACGAAAACTGTTTTTGACATTGGGGGCACCGTGTATCAATCATGAGTCACCTTTTAGGAATGGTCGAAAGTTGGGCCAACAAGTTCATTCGTTTGTGAACAGAAAAACTTGTTCGCCGATACTCAGTTATTCACTTTTTTGCTCGCGCCTTTCTTCGTTTCACACTGATCGGGAGCCACCACAAGTAAATCCCTGTGAACCAGAGCCCGAGAAGCACAATGCCGTTAGGAAGAAAAATCCACAATTTGGCGCGATCCGTAAAAAACGAACCGTCGTGAAGGGATTCAATGAAATCTGACCTGCGGTAATTTGACGCAACCACATCACCCGTTTGAAAATCGACTTGGACTTCCCACCGGTTCTTGCAGCGTACTTTTACGATTCCTTTGTCAGGCCGCACGTCAATTCGATCAATTTCCGACCACGAGCTGACTTGCGTTTCAGGTACCGAACAAGTCGCATGGATGATCGTGTCCCAACTAACAGTCGGAGAGTTGCCGACACCCTGAGCGGTTGCAGGTTGAACCCAGGCGACTT
>CAMYNE010000212.1 GCA_947259675.1 uncultured Pirellulaceae bacterium | reverse complement strand
GCTGGTGACCACTCCTCAGTGCGCAGTGCGCAGTACCCAGTACCCAGCCTCCTGGAGGTGCTTCGTCGCGGCTGTTTCTCGTGAGGCAATCTGGACAACAGAAATGTAGACTAAATACCGCACATCACTTCGCCGCGCCCGCCCTTCAAAAGATCACCGGCAAACACGTCGAAAAGTCGCAAACGCAACAAGCGATCTGGAAACGAAGACTCCAACTTTTTCAACCATCGGGAAACAAGCGGCAAGACTGCCGGTTGATAGGTTCCGGCATATCGAAAATTGGGAGGACACCGATGGCGACAGAAGCTTGGTTGGTCCCCTGCCAAAATGATTGTGCCACGTTTCATGTTTTGGCCAACCGACTCTTCACATGAACCGAATACAACAATGGTTCCGGCCAACATATTCCATCCTGTACCACTTCCGACGTTTCCCGCGACTGCGATCAAGCCACGCCGCATGCCGACGCCCACTCCGTTGCCGACGTTGCCATTGATCAGAATCGTCCCTCGGTTCATGCCGAATTTGGATCCCGGGTAGCAACCCCCGACCAAATCACCGGCGTTGCCCTTGACGCGAATGACCCCGCCATACATTTGCAGCCCCAGGTAATCGCCGGCGTCTCCATCGACGATGATTTCACCGCTGGTCATCTGGCTGCCGACATGTCGTCCTGCGTTCCCGTCGATTCGCATCACAATCTGCTTCATTTTGTAACCGGTGTAGTGTACCGAACTCAGGTCACCTTGCCAGACGATGTCTGCTGAGTCGTCGGATTTGGAAATTTCGAACAATTCACCACATTCGACTGCACGATTGCCGTGCAAGATCTTTTGTCTGCCTAGCCGCACAAGGGATGGATCGTGGAAAAGATCAGTTCGCACAGCTCGCACATCGATCGGAAGACTGCCAGTAACCCTTGTACGTAAATAGATCGACATGCAATTAAGCTGATAACGAATTCACCGGCACGTCAAGCGGACAACCTCGAATGTCATCGAAGCGATCTTCTTATTGTTTCGGCGGTAAGTTGTTTGATTTGTAACTCTTTTTAGTTCACTCGTTGGGCATCTGCCGTTGGGACTGCACCGCGCGCCAATACACTTTGGATGTTGTTTGGTACCATTACCGGCAGCGAAACCGAATAACGATTGAAATTATCCGTGCGGGCGATTCTGCCGACTTGATCCCAATGCGGAAGGCACAGTTCTTAACAACTGCTATTGTAACGAATTCAACCATCCTCGCATTCATATACAACCGATGACGAATCCGCTCGAAAATGAAGACCTCGTGCCCAAATCACTTGGAGGGGTGATTCTGATTGGCGGACGCAGTTCGCGCATGGGTCGAGACAAATCCCAGTTACTGCTTGGTGCTCGAACGTTCCTGGAGGAAGTCGTTCGACGAATTTCAGTCGCCGTCGGTCCCATTGTCGTCGTTGGCAACGCGTCTCAAGACCTGGAAAAGATCGCTAACGAACTTGGCACCAGCCAACCATCGGTTGCAGTCGACTTTGAAACCGATCAACAATCCAACCTGGGTCCACTTGAAGGCATACGAGTTGGATTGAAACATCTCGAACCGGTCTGTAGCTATGCGTTTGTAACAAGCTGTGATGTGCCATTGGTCAAACCAGAACTTGTGCAATTTCTTTTTGATCATATCGAGAATTCAAGGGCCATTGTGCCGTGCGACAAAGATGGCAACGTCTTCGGAATGACCGCGATCTACAAAACGAATCTTCACACCGAGATCGGCCAGATGATTGAACGGAACGAACTCAGAGTGTCCAATCTTGCCGAACGATTCGGCGCCAAACGGATTTTGGTAGACGAGTTGCGTGCGATTGATCCAAAACTTGACTCACTGATGAACGTCAATCGAGTGGACGACTACGATGATCTACTCCGCAAAATCGCAGACGACAATCGCTGATCAATGAGCAGCGCATCAGCGGCGAATGTCGGCGAGAGTCTCCGAGAGATCCACTCTCGGTGCGTCGCCCCAAAGCGCTTCAAGACTGTAAAACTGACGCGTGTCTTCGTCGAATAAATGAATGACAACCGTACCATAGTCCAGCACAATCCAACGGCTTTCATCGTAGCCGTCGATATTCATTCGCCGATCATTGAGTTCGTCTTCCAGTTTGTGGTCGATTTCTTCACTCATCGCGTGCAGTTGCCTGCGACTGGTGCCCGTTGCGATCAGAAAATAATCAAAAATTGCAGTGTGCTTGCTCATATCGAGCACGGCAATATCGGTACCACCATTTTCGGCAGCCGTTCGAGCAGCCGCCAACACCAGCTCCAAGCTTTTTTCTGGATTCGTGCGCGAAGATGCGGCACGCGAAGGGCGATCATCGAGAGGCGCACTTTCTTCTTTCACACAAGGTTCCTGAATCAGTCTCATGGTTCATGCTTCGTAGAGTAGGATATTGTAGGAATGTTTGACGCAAATGACAGTGCCAGGTTCGCCGGATTATCGAAACGAATGGATTCGCAGGACAGCATCAACGGCAGGCAAACGCCGAGTCCAGACACGGAGTTTTTGTCGAAGGGTCAGGCGAATCGCGAAATCTAGTCGCTATTTGGAAGGCAATCCTGTCGAGGTACAATGGCACTCACTAATCAACGACCCCTTGACGCTGAGCCCGAGATTTCAAAATGACTACGGTTCAAGATCCGAAATCCATTACGTTTGCTGATGTTAAACGTGCTGCCCGAAATATTGCCAGCTTCGCACATCGCACGCCGGTATTGACATGTGAAACATTGAACGAAATGACGGGCCACCAACTGTTCTTCAAATGTGAGAATTTTCAAAAAACTGGAGCGTTCAAGTTTCGAGGTGCACTCAACGCAATTTCCAATTTGCCACCGGAACAACGCAAAAAAGGCGTGGTTACCCACAGTTCCGGCAACCACGCTCAAGCACTCGCTCGGGCCGCTAGTTTGTTTGAAATACCCTCGTACATTGTCATGCCATCCTCGGCCCCAACCGTGAAGAAAAACGCAGTGATTTGCTACGGCGGAAAAGTGACCGAATGCGAACCCAATCTCGACGCTCGGCTCTCGACTTCGGCGGAAGTGCAACAGGAGACAGGGGCAACGATGGTTCCACCCTTTAATCATCCCGATGTGATTGCGGGGCAGGGGACATGCACGTTGGAATTCCTCCAGCAGGTACCCCATCTCGATTTGATCGTCGCACCGATCGGCGGCGGCGGGCTCATTTCAGGTACGTGCGTTGCTGCGAAAGCCATTGCCAGGCGGATCAATGTGTTTGCAGCGGAGCCGACGGGAGCCGATGACGCGTTCCAATCCAAAAAGGCAGGCAAACTGATTCCACAACGCAACCCGCAAACGATTGCCGATGGATTACTTACCAGCATGGGCAAGCTGACGTGGCCGTACGTTCGCGATGTGGTTCAACGGGTGATACTCGTCAGCGAAGAAGAAATCGTTACTTCGATGAAGCTGTTTCTCGAGCGCACCAAGGTCTTGATTGAACCAAGCGCGGCCGTGGCAGTTGCGGCAGCCATCGGAAAAGACATGCTTACGCCACAAAGTCCGCGCAATATCGGCGTCATAATCAGCGGCGGAAACGTCGACCTGGACAATTTGCCCTGGTAGATCCTGGCTGGATTCATGGCAATTAGCCGGGATTTCTCACGTAGTCCGGAACAAAGTCGCGTATGTGCTTTCCCGGAGCAGCGCAAACGCCACTAATTCGACTTGCAAACTGTTTTTGCGTTACTTCCAGTAAAGCGGCTGCAGTTCCGGCAATTACAACGTTTGCTCGTTGCCAGCCTACGACTTGGTACGGGCTTAATCCGATTGCAGGAAGAACAGCACGATTTGCCGTCCCATAATCGCAGCGTCTTCGTTCGTGTAGCCTTCGCATTGGGATACGGATGCATTCTCGAGAGCGCAACTCAGATCATAGGGCGAAAAGACGACCGCCAACTGGTCACCAATGGTAATGCCTTCCATCAACGGTGGGGTCTGTTGCTCACGAAAGCCTCCTTGAACGTTAAGATCGGGGACTCGTAACGTCACCGACCGGACCCGTCCGCCAAATCTCTCATCATTCCACAACGGATGGTCTGGCCCAATTTTTTCTAGATCATAATCTGGCAATATTTCTTTAATCTCTTGCCGGAAAGATTCTGTAAACGCGTCGGAGGAACAAATCGAATCAACAAACAGGAATCCCCGGTTAAGAAGGTGTTCCTTTAATGCCAGGCGTTCTTCTTTGGTAAATGTAAACCGATCGCGGCCATGCATGAACACGAATGGATGGTCCTGCAACTCTTCAGTTGTCGCGCTGATCATCTTTTTCTCCATTTTGATGCGGAGACCTGCTTGACGGGCATGCATGAGCACATTTCGCCACGCGTTGGGCGCTTCATCCGAGCCACCACTGTGCTGCAACTTGGGCAACACAAGAACACGATCACCGAGAATCTGCTGGTCTTTGTCTTCGGCAATCTTTGGAATATCGAGCTTGTCGCGCAGTTGTTGGCCAGTCGCATACGACACAACGTTGACTCCCAATTCTGAACAATAAACGACTTCCTTCTGCGTAACTCGGTTGAGTCGTTTCATCAGATTGGGTCGATTGACCTGCCAAAAACAGGTCAAATTCCTGGGGCAATAAATAACGCTGGTACGACAACAGGCCTGCAATCCTAATAATGGCCATTCCTGGTTTGGCTTCATTCGAAAATGAGCATTCCAAACCGGATGATCCACTGGCAGCGGAGACAGATCGCTGCTGGGAAATAGTTCAGCCATCAGCGCGCGAAACTTGCGGTCAAATGCCACGTTTTGGCCACACCCGTCACCCTGACACGCCTCCGCAAACACAAAACCGCCGTTTTCAATGTATTTCTTGAGATTCTCTTTTTGGGTTTGATTGAACCGTAGATCATCACGCCCCGAAAAAAACAATACTGGTGTTTCGCGCAAATCGTCAATGCTGGCTTCCTTGCCATTAATCGTTTGCCAGTTGAGTTTCCGGTTCCATTGTATTTCCAGGTTACGCGTGAGTTGATGAACGCCCTTGGGGTGAAGATCCCAATCGCTATCGACTCCATGTTGGTACTTGCCAATCACAACGGGACGTTTACCCTTGGCGAGGAACAACAACGCCAACGCTGTCGCAATATTTAAGTTGCTTTCCCCAAACCGTCCGGTCCCGCGCCAGGATCCATTGAACCCTTGAGCCCCCCTTCCGACAATCAACTGTTCGGCACCTTC
>CAMYNE010000211.1 GCA_947259675.1 uncultured Pirellulaceae bacterium | reverse complement strand
TGCGAGTGATTGCCACTGGAGAGATCTTCAATTTTGTTGATCCATCAGATGTCTTGGGATATGGCGGTACCGGCGCGGCAGACGGGCGCCGAGTGACCTTTTACTTTACCTACGAACGAACGGCTGAATTAAGGTTTTTGCTCAAGGAAAGTTTGCAGTCACGGGCGTAACTTCATTTTTTCGGCTTGTTCATTAACCATTGAATTTAGGATTTTTATCGTCCGAAACCAGAATCGGCCAGATGGGCGAGCCCAGAAAACGTTCGATTTTCGTGACTTGGACCAGCGAGGAAAGGAGATTCCAGTGCCCTGTTACTTTCTGTCCGACAACTCATCTCGAAAACCAAACGCCGAAAACGTCTCACAGCCTCACAGATCACGGAAAGTTTTCGGATAGCTCCGGATCCGTTACCTAGCAATAGCTAGTCCGTCAAGGTGATGATGACACGATCCAACTCGCCGGTGAACGGGAACGGGCTGCCTTCGTAGTTGGGATCGACTTGGGTTCCGTAGTCCATGCCCACGTCAAAGGTTTCTGCCAAAGAATAAGTGCTGATATGCATCTTTGGCATCTCAACTTCGTCAACCTGTTGGCCATTGACGAACAGCTCGCCCGTGCCGCCGAAGGGTTTGGTCAATTTGAAGTTGAACTTCAGATCGGTTTTGCCTTTGGGTAGTGTCTTGGAAGCCAGGTGATAGTGCACACCGTCGAGATAATTGTAATCAAAATGCAATTTGTCATCTTTGATGTACATCGAATAACCGCCGGTCATTCCGCCGCAAGAAACAATCACGCCTTCTTCACCACCGTTGAGATCGATCGTGGTTTCGATCTTGTGCGAACGATTTTTGACGGGAGCCGAAGCTTTCTCGGCAATTCGAACCGCACCGGGTGCGTAGTAAGTAAATTCCTTCTGGTCACCAAACAGGATGTCATTAATCTTCGCCATCCGTGTGATCATGTCATCGTATAAGGGATAGACGTTGTTTTTTTGTGCCTCTTCATCGAACAGCAGTTTCATTTCTTCCAGTTTTTCAGGATATTTTTCGGCGAGATTGTCACTCTCCGAAAAGTCTTCGGCAACGTGGTATAGTTCCCACACGTCATCTTCAAACGAGGCTACCTTGTTTAATTCCCACGGCATCCGGTTAGCATGCAGGGTGACGGCTTTCCATCCGTCAGACCAGATCGCCCGATTGCCAAACATCTCGTAGTATTGCACTTGTTTGGCGTTCGGCGCGTTTGCGTTGTCGAAGGAGTAATTCATCGGAACACCAGTGAATGGTTGTTGGGGAATTCCATGGTAGGTCTCCGGTTTTTCGATTCCGGCGGCTTCCATGATCGTGGGCGCGATATCACTGATGTGATGATATTGACTTCGTATGTCGCCTTTGGCTTTGATCCCGTTCGGCCAGTGAACGACCAATGCATCAGCTTGACCGCCTCGGTGCTCACTTTGTTTGAAATACCTGAACGGAGTGTTGCCAGCCATCGCCCATCCTGCGTGGTAGTGTGGATAGGTATTTGCACGGCCCCAATCTGGCAAGGCACGCATGTTGGCATCGAATGGGGTTTGCATTCCGTTGAGTACATAGGTTTCGTTAAAGGTTCCTGCCAAACCTCCTTCGCCGCTGGCGCCGTTATCGGACGTTACAATGATCAGCGTGTTGTCGAGTTCGCCAATTCGTTCGAGTGTTTCGACGACTCGGCCGATCTGGGCGTCGCAGAACTCAAGTTGGGCGGCAAAGACTTCCATTTGTCGTGCGTACAGTTTTTTTTCGTCCGCGTTCAGCGAATCCCAAGCCGGAATTTCCTTAATCCGCTGGGTTAACTTGGTGTTTTGCGGGACGATACCAAGCTTCTTTTGATTCGCCAGAATCTGGTCACGAACCTTGTCCCAGCCCTGATCAAATTTGCCTTTGTATTTGTTGAGGTAGCTGTCAGGCGCTTGGTGAGGAGAGTGCATTGAGCCCGAGGCCCAGAGCATCATGAAGGGTAGTTTTTTATCGAGTGACTTATGCCCAGTGATCCACTGGTTGGCCCGGTCCGCCAGGTCTTTGTCAAGATGTTCAGTTCTTCGGTAGGGCTCAGGATGGTGATCATCCCACAGCACCGGAATGAACTGATGCACGTCCGCAGCCATAAAGCAATAGGAATGCGCAAAACCTTCGTGACTCGGCCAGCGATCGAATGGACCAAGTTGGGAAACTTCGTACAGTGGCGTGTGATCCCATTTGCCGATTGCGTAATTAACGTAGCCTTCTGCCTCCAGGTAATTGGCAACCGATTTCGCAGTCGGCGGAACAATTGCGTTGTATCCCGGAAAGCCCATCGCGGTAAGGGCGTGGCTGCCGAGTCCGATCGTGTGCGGGTTGCGACCAGCCATCAACGTCGCTCGTGACGGTGAGCAAAGGGCGGTGGTGTGAAAGTTGTTATATCGCAGTCCGCCTGCGGCCAGTTTGTCGATGTTGGGCGTACTGACCAAGCCTCCGAAGGATCCGATTTGTCCGAATCCGGTATCGTCCAACAAAAAGATGACGACGTTCGGTGCGCCTTTGGGTGGTCGTTTTTTGGGCGCCCAATATTCGACCGAATCTTCATATTTCTTGGCGATCTTGCCTTTCCACTCAGGTACTTTTTCCTGAGCGGAGACTGTCGTCGCGATAACAAGGGATACAAGAACGATTACGATTTTGATTGATTTCATTAAACGATGCCTCAGGTGAAGAAATTGCGCCGCATTGTTCCGGACTGCGGCGAATGAAATATCTTAACAAGTCAAAGCGTTCGCTTGAAGCGTCGCTTTCTTCACTCTTCAACGAATCTCCTCGACGCTCGACAATGGGCCAGCTACTTGTCGTTCAAGTCGCCGCCACGCCGATCGGGAATTCCCGCGCCAAAGGTCAGCTGGTAGAGCTGCCATTCCTTGAGGGTCAAGTCGGTAAACTCCACTTCCTCGAGAGAAACGACGCGGATATAACCGTATCGGGTTTGCGGTGCCGTCGGCACATACACGGCTGCCAGCTGCTGACCGGAATCATCGGCCGTGAAGGTGGAAGTCAATAGTCCCATCGTTCGCACTTCCTTGCTGGGCCAGTTGATGATCACGATTTGCACTTGTTTACGCGCGCTGGAAACACGTGCAAAGAGCCGCTGGTCCCACCCGATTACACCCTGCAAACCTTCCTTCATGCCGATCATCGGAAAGAGCCCGTAAAGAATCAGGCTGCCGACCAACGGTGGAACTAGCAGGATGCCCAGGATGGACAACGCGATTGCCACGGGCAGACTACCAGTCAAGTCGAAAATCGGGCTCGCCAGACGTGTTACCACGTACACCACGGCATACAGAACGACGAACGCGAGAACGCCGTGCAGGTAGACTCGCATCCAGGTAGCCAGTTGGTACTCATCGGCGGCAGTCTCGGTCGATGAGTCAGACGGCGTTGGTTCCACGGTTGCGATCCTATTACTGATATGGTTCCTGGTTTGCCGCCAATCTACCAACCGCGCACAGCCATTGGTATCCGGTATCCTGGTCGGTTCCGAACGACCTGAAGCCGTAACCTCCGACGTTGGCGCGTTCGGCTCATTTAATCCGCTCGATGTCGTTCCATCTCCAGGTCTTGTTCAGGATCGGTTCAAGGGGAGCGTAAAGCCGAGGCAACGTGAACCAGCCTTCGCCGGGTTTCTTACCGAAATCCACTGTGTCTTTATTGACCTCGATGATGTTACGGTTGAATACGCCAGATTCGTGTTTTGAACAGGAGGTCACTAAGGAAACGGAGTGAGGTACTCAATTCTCCGTTCTCTCCGCTTGTTCCTGTTCGAATCAAGACACGAATCGACTTATTTTCTTTGATTGAAATATTAGCAAACTGTGTCATCATAATTGACTCGTTTCGGTCGCATCATACCGCGCAAAAAAAGAAAGGCATGAATGTTCTTAAAATACTTTGCTTTGTTTGTGTTGATCGTTCTACTCTTAGCCGCCGTAGCTGTTTGGGTGGCGCTGGGGATGGCCCCGGGAAAAATTGCTCGCAGTCGTAATCATCCTCAAGCCGACGCGGTTGGAGTGTGCGGTTGGTGGGGAGTCATCACGATGGGAATTCTTTGTCCTTTGGCGTTCGTCTGGGCTTACACAAAACCGATAGCGGTCAAATCGGAGCAGAGCGAGGGCACGGGCGAATGATAGTCTTCTTGACGTTGCTCTACGTCGCCGTGTTGGCGCTGTTGATCAAACTGAACATCATCAAGCTCACTCTGTTTTGGAAGCTTTCACCGCTCCTGTGGATGTTGCTGTTGTTCATCATCTTGTTCATCCCGATGCAGTGGGGTGCTCCGCAAGGCGCCGTAAACGTTTATCAAAACATTGTTGAGATCATTCCGAATGTATCTGGTGAAGTTATCGAAGTGCCCGCCAAAGGGATGCAACGCGTTAAGAAGGGAGAAATTCTCTTCAAGATTGATCCAATTCCTTTCCAGCAAGCCGTAAATGCGGAAACGGCCAACTTGGAAAACGCACGTCAGCAAGTCGAACAACTCAAGGAAGCTTATACGTCTGCCGAGTCGATCGTTCGCAAAACAGAACAGGACGTGGCACTATTGAAGGCTGAGAAAATGGTAGCCGAATCACGAGTCAGTTCGGCACAAGCCGCACTTCGTAAATCCGAAGTGGAGCTGGAGACTGCCAACGAGCTGATCTCGACGCTCACCGTCAACGTTGATACGGCCAAGCAGATTGTGGATCGAAACGAAAGGTTGCTGGCTTCGGCAGCGGTCGCACAAACCGAATACGACGCGATGGTTTTTCGATATACCGAACTGCTCAACCAATTGATCACCGCAAAAAACGATTCCAAGATTGCCGTCGAAACCATCAGCAAAGACAAAATCGATGTGACGATTGCCGAAACCAACGTGGCTCGCACAGAACTCCGCTTACAGCAATTATTGACTGCGGATTTACCGCGCGTAAAAGCGGATGCTCAACGAGCCCTGATTGCCCGAGATTCGAAAGTCGGCGACGAGCACACGTTGATTGCCAATGCAAAAGCCAAACTGGCAAAGGCCAAAGTCTTTTCAGTGAACTTTGGTGGAGGCGAGCCGCTTCTGAGAAAAGATCTTCTGAAGATTGCCTGCCGTGCCGCAGATCTGGGCTTTGCCGTGTCCATGAACAGCAACGGATTTCTGATTGACCGTGATATGGCCGGTAAAATAAAAGAGGCCGGTTTTTCAAAGGTAGGCATCAGTATCGACAGTCCTGTTCAG
>CAMYNE010000210.1 GCA_947259675.1 uncultured Pirellulaceae bacterium | reverse complement strand
CCAACGAATGGCCGAACTGAGTTGTGCCAATGTTTTCGCATCTAGGTTGATAGTGAAGCTCCCACCGCGTAAACGCGGGGGCGTCTCCCGCGGAAGGCGAGTTGCACCCATCTGAAATTTTAAATTTGAGATAGATGCAGCTCGCCTTCCGGGGTTCAGACAATTCAAGAATAAAGAGAATCTTAGTCTGCTATCTTCGACAACGATGTACAGGATCAACAAGCTGCTCCTGAATCAACTGAACCGCTACCAACTCGAGGCCTTCAGAGGTGTTTATTCCGGCTTATTCTAGATTTTGATTGCGAGGCAAACGAGTTGCACCGAACTCAAATTCACCATTCGCAATTAGTTTTTCATCCGTAAGAGGGCAGATTTTTTCTAACGACAACCACCCATTCCGCATTATCGCTTGCTCTTGGCAGCCAGTAGTTCCAGAGCATGCTCGAGGGTCAAATCGTCTGCCGGCATTTGGTCGGGCAGCGAAACGTTGGTCAAGCCATCGGTGACATACAAGCCAAACTTGCCCACCAGAATCGTCACGTTCTGTTCGGTGACGGGTGATTGGCCGAGAACTTTGACTGGCTTTTTACGCGCACCACCGCCACGCGCCTTTTTTGGTTGAACCAGCAGCAGCAAACACTGCTCAAACGTAATTTCCAGGGGACTAAGATCCGCCGGTAGCGATCGCGTTTCTGAACCGCACTTGATGTACGGGCCATACCGACCGTTATGTACAACCACCTCCTGATTCAGATCTGGGTGTGTTCCCAGCGTGATGGGCAATGACAATAGTTTCAGAGCAATTTCCAGGGTAACATCGTCGGGTTCCATCCCCTTCAACAGCGCAGCGTTGCGTGGACGCATCTTTGAACCTTCTCTCACAGCTCGCTGCACGTACGGCCCAAAACGTCCGACTTTGAGGCTGATTGTGCGATCCGTTTCAGGACAGACCCCCACTTCGCGTTCGATCGACTCTTTACTTTTCTCAGTCATTTAATCCAATACCGTTCAATTTCTTATACCCATTATCGGACTTGTCTTTCTGAAGGAGCTTGCGACTGAAGAATCTCTCGTATTTCTTTGTAGGTCCATCACCTCGTTCCTCGTTTCAGGATGACACAAACGCAGACTTTGAACGGGATGGCACTTAAATCCGCTTCGGCAGTCCGCACCCAGACCGCCGTTTTTCACTTTAACATCTGCCTGGAAATCGGACTGCAAAACGTGTGCTTATGATTTTTTCCTGGTTGATTTTTTCATTGCCTTCTTGGGTGTTGTTTTCTTCTTCGTCGACTTCTTTAACACTTTTTTCGGGGCCACATCTTCGCCCTCAGCAACGTCTTTCTTTTTCACATTTTTTCGCGGCGCAAATTCAAACCCCAATTTGCCGGTAGCTCGATCGAGTGTTAAATGAGCCGCAAATTTCCGTCCTTTTTTGGAAAGAAAGCCGGGCATCAAGTCCGTTTTTCCGTCGGCAAATAGCTTGATTGCCTGCTCGGTCGGGATTTCTTTTTGAAGAATCGTTTTGCTGATTCTGGTACCTCGCTCGTCGACATCTTTGGCCATGTCAGGAGCCAGAAAAGCACGCGCGTTTTCGTACACGTTGATCAACTCATCCGAGTCATCCGATTTCTTTGCCTGGCAGATAATCTGCTCATCCGTGAGTTCTTTGAGTTCTTCCTCGCGGCGATCATCACCTTCGAACACAAAGTTGACTTTCCATGTCCGCTTTTCTTTAGCCAAAGTCAGCTCGGCCTCAAACGGTTTGCCAAACCGGTTCTTGAAATCGAGAATCGGGCCAACTCGTTTCGTGGCAATCAATTCCTTTGCTTCGTCCTCGGTTAATTCGTGGCTGGCAATGTACTTCTTCAGCCGGAATGAACATTCGGGATTCGTACATTCAAACAATCCGTCGGTTTGTTTCAGAATTTTCGTTTCACATTCAGGGCATGTCGCTTCAATATCGGGAAACGGACGATTCGCTTGTTCATCGGCGAATTCACGAGTCTGGTCGACGATATGAACCGTCAGCTTTTTGATCTCGTCCATGAAAACGTCTCGACTCAGTCGACCATTTTCCATTTCCTTCAACTTATGTTCCCATTCGCCTGTCATTTCCGGCGAACCGAGCGTGTCGATGCCAATTTCCTGCAACAACTCAACCAGTGCCAGGCCTTTATTGGACACGACCAAATCCCGTTTGTTGTGCTCATGGCGGAACAAATATTTTTGGCGAATGAGTGTTTCGATAATCGAAGCCCGAGTCGCGGGCGTTCCCAAGCCGCGTTCGCTCATGGCTTCTCGAAGCTCTTCATCGTCGACTCGTTTACCGGCAGTTTCCATCGCCGAGAGCAGCGAACTATCGTTATAACGGGCCGGAGGTTTGGTTTCTTTCGGTCGAATCTCGATGTCAATATTCCTGGCTTGTTCACCATCGGTCGCGGCAACTAGATCGTCTTTGTCGGTGGCAACACCCGCCCGGCGACCGTAAACTTCCAGGTAGCCCGGCACGATCAAGACGCGACCATCGGTACGAAAACTGTCTTGCCCGATTCGCGTGATTCTCTGCGTGACTTCGAATTCGGCATGCGGATAGAAGATCGCCAAAAACCGCTTCAAAACCAGCGAAAAAAGTTTCGCAGCAGGCTCATCGAGTTTGTTAGGCGGAAGTTTGCCTGTAGGAATGATCGCAAAGTGATCGCTGACTTTCTTGGTATTGAAAATCCGCTTGGAGGGGATAACTCGACCGTTTTCCACAATCCAGTTTGAGCAGTTCTTAAGCAACTCGGGAAAGGCTTCGTTTGTCTTTGCTTTGGCAAAACCGCCGATCGTTTTTTTGACCGTGTCGACGTAGTCCTCGGGTAAATATTTTGAATCGGTACGAGGGTACGTGAGGAGCTTGTATCTGTCATAAAGCGCCTGGGCCAACTGCAACGTTCGGCGAGCACTGAAACCATGCTTGTTACCCGCTTCACGTTGAAGACTTGTGAGGTCGAACAACAGAGGAGGAGTCTGTTTGGCAGGCTTTTTGTTTTCTTCAACCGTTCCAGTTTTGCCTTCACAGCGAGCCTTGATTTCCTCGGCTTCTTCGACTTTCCAGAGTCGCTCGGCTTTAAGTTGGTCATCGGTCTCGCTTTTCTCAAAATCTTCGCGGTACCAGCGAGCGTGATAGTCTCCTTTGGCGATGTTGAAATCAGCATGGACTTCCCAGTAGGAACGAGCCACAAAATCCCGAATCAGGCGTTCTCTTTCTGCGAGGATAACGAGCGTTGGAGTCTGAACTCGTCCGGCCGAAGTCATATTGAATCCGCCGTGCCGCGAGTTTAGTGCGGTCAAAACGCGAGTTCCGTTGAGTCCAACCAGCCAGTCACTTTCGCTGCGACACATTGCAGCGTCGGCTAGATCTTCCATTTCCTTTCCCGACCGCAATTCGCTCCAGGCTTCGATAATCGCCCCGTCCGTCATCGATTGCATCCACATTCGCTGGATCTCAAAGTCTTTCTTGACCCCGGCCATTTTCATCAAATATCTGAAGATAAGCTCGCCTTCGCGTCCCGCATCGCAGGCATTTACGACCGTGTCGACGTCTTTCTTTTTCAACAGCCTGACAAGGAGTTTAAACCGGGGCAAACTCTTCTCAATCGGCTCCAATTCGAACTTGTGCGGGATATGGGGAAGATGTTTCATGCTCCATGGTAGTTTTTTGCCATCTTCTTTGGTGGGCATGCTGAGCCCGACCAAATGACCAATTGCGGAAGCTACATAGGCCTTGTCGTTTTCGTAATAGTCCTTTTTTTTCTCGAATTTCCCAAATTCCGGGAGCTTGCCCAAAACGCGCGCCAAATCGGATGCCACACTCGGTTTCTCGGCGATGATAAGCGTTTTTGACATTCGTTCTCCAGAACGACCCGGCTAAAAAGCGGTCACTCAAATTGGCCCAGTAACAGTTTCTAAGTTGTGAATTCTGATCGTCACCACAAATTGCCGCAAAAACACCGGAAAAACCGAGGTCCAAGATCGTCAGACCCGCCGTTTGGCATTGAATTTACATCGGTCCAGCGATAAATTTGGTGCAGTCAGTCGGCTATCGGGTCCTATTTTACGAATAATCAAGCAGCGACGATTTGGGGAATGATTAATCGTTCGCACAAAAGGTTGTCAAGCCCCTAGCCGTCGCTCCACGGATTTTGGCGGACCTGTTTTCGATACGCGGCTGCTCCCTATACTTATGCAAGCAGCCGTCATTTTTCGAATTTTCAGTTCTGGCGCAACAAACAAAATCCGCAGGGATTCGGATTCAAAAAAAAACAAGGAAAGTTTGTCGAGTCGTTGCTCGCCATTCATAAACAAACAATTCAATGATCGTATTCGGTCAAAAATAATTTTGAAGGAACGGTACCTATGGCCAGTTCACTGCGTTGGTTTCGGCGTCACTCGAAGCTACTGATGGTGTTTTTTGGAGTCGGCTTGATGGCCGTGTTCGGGCTCGGTTCCGTCGTCTCCATGATCAATCCCGGTGACTTGACCGCTGGCCGGGAAGATCCTGTGATTGCCAAGTGGAAGGGTGGCGACATCACCCGGAACGATCTGCGCAGCCTGCAGACTCGCCATTTTCAAACCATGCGTTTTCTGGATGGCCTGAGATTCGCTGCCGCCAAACAAAAAGGTGATGAATTTCAGTCGCTTGCGATTCCGATTTCACGCGTTGCACAGGGAGGCAACTTCAATCAGGACGATGTAGATGTACGTCTATTGTACAAGATCCTGATGAATGAACTCGCTAAAGAAGAAGGCATCGTCGTTAACGAAGACATGGTCGACGAATATTTGGGTCAGATACGTGGTTACGTACCCATGTCAGCAAATGATATGGCGGCGATCAATCGCGAAGTTAACCAGGGTCAAGCGGCGATGGAAAGCATCCGTCGTCACCTGCAGTTTGAACTGGCTGCACAGCAAATGGATCGACTGGTTGCCGTAACGATTGAGGGCTCCCATCCTCGAATACCACGTATTCCTAATCCACTCGACGCAATCGAGTTGTACACAAAATCGAACCGTCGCATTGAGTGCCAGGTTCTTCCGGTTGAAGTAAATACGGATGTCGTCTCGGAGTCGCCGTCGGAAAGCGAAATTCGCAAGATTTTTGATGAGGGCAAGTACTCGTATCCACAGGTTGATCGAGAAAAACCGGGCTTCAAAATTGGCAAAAAAGTTCGAATTCAATATTTCGTTGCCAATCGCGACAACTTCTTGCAAAACGAAATCAACAAATTAACGGACGC
>CAMYNE010000209.1 GCA_947259675.1 uncultured Pirellulaceae bacterium | reverse complement strand
GTATTTGGTGTAGCTGTTACCGACAAAAAATACTCGCACAGGATCCGAATTATCGACCGGTCTCTGAACTTGACCTTTTGGCCAATACGCCCAGGCAACGCCCACCGCAATCAACAAGGTGAACGAAACAACGACCGGATGAGCTAGAAAACTTTTTGGTTTGTTCATGCAAGATGCGTTCTTCTGAACTTCGATAGACTTCAACCATTTCAAAACTCATCCTGTCCCAGCGATTCGGCAGACCGAATTACTACTTTCTGGCAATCATTGCCTGTCACTAAGACCAATCCGGCTAAAAGGCCAGTGCAGTGAAAAGTCGACACGACGAAGGGCGACATCGAGGATCAGAAGTAATAGGGCTGCCGTGACAAGATACGGCCAAAGCGGAGTTGGGCGTGTCACGGTTTCATCGGATTGCTTCATCAATTCCCCGGGCTCAGGTTCAAATGTTCCGCCGGAAGCTTCGGCAATGCCGCGTAATAAGGTTTGGTTGACGGGGCGGATTCGCAACTCGTCACTGTAACCGACCGTCATTCCTCGCGACTGCCGATAAACTACTTTGTCGTTTTGTTTGAGCGCCAATTCCATGTGATAGGCCCCGGATCGCGGGGTTTCAAACTCGGTGGCGTACCGGCCGGGCGCGGTCTGTTTCAATAACGTTTTGTTTCGTTTCAACTGCGGATCAATAACGGTTAGTTCGACTTCCGCGTTGTTCAAAAACTGGCCCAGTTCGTTGACCGCGTCAACTTTCAGGCTCGATAATTTGCCTTTTCGTTGAACGTCGACGACGATTCCGCGGGCATCACTCTTGCGCATCGTTTGACGAATCACTTGCGTCCAGAATTTGCCGAAGCCCTCCCACGTCATCCATTCGGCGGCCCATCGGTTCTTGGCGTCACTTGTAAACGCGGCTGTCATCCCCAATCCGTAACGCCACCAGGCCAGTAACGGATCGCCCTTCTCGGACGCGAGAATAACTTCACACGTCGGTTTTGGACGAGTCATTACATATCCGAGCAGAAAGGGTGCCGCTTCCATATCCAAATCGGAAAGCGCGTGCGTTGCCCGCACCACCTGTGGCAAAAACGGTTGTTCGTCGATTGCCGACTTGCTGGCGGTGACCGTTTCCTTGGCAAAGATTTGTGGGACTTGTGCCGCTTCGGTCGTGAAGTAATAACGACCTTTGCCAACCCGTGCGATCGATTCCAGCAGGTTCGTGTCGGAGCCATCGCCCACGGCCACGGTCGAAACGGTCATCTTGCTGGATACCATTTGTTGAGCCATGCCTTCGAAATCTCCTGGAGACGAAACGCCATCCGTGAGGATGATGACGTGTTTCAACTTGGCCGAAGTTGACATGAGCATCTCGAAAGCCATTTCCATTGCGGGATACATCGTCGTCCCGCCACCCGCGTCAATTCGAGAAATCTCATCGCTGATCTTGCCTTTCATTCTGGCCGATTGCATTTCACTGATGACGTAGGTTTCTCCATCAAAGGCCAAGACGCCCAATTTGTCGCGACTTCCCAGGAGTTCGGCCGCACCTCGTGCGGCTGATTTGGCCATTTCAATTTTGTCGCCACTCATCGAACCTGATTTGTCGATGACCAATACCATCGCGAGCGATGGCGTTTCCTTTTCCTTTTCGAAATCACTCCGCACGGGCAGGATTTCTTCCAGCGAACTCTTGTAATAACCACCCAAGCCAAACGATTGTTCACCGCCAAGCATGATAAAACCGCCACCCAATTCTTGAACGTAAGTCCGGGCGATTTCCATCTGCTGCTGGGTCAGACTTGTGGCAGGAACATTCGACAGAATCACCAGCTCATAGTTCTGCAAGTCCGCTAAGGTCTCGGGCATGCCTTGCGGTGGTCGAGTATCCGACTCAATTCCCTGTTCTTCCAGAGCATACGCCAGGTCGCGAATCAGATTGGGATCGCTTTCGATGATCAAGATACGTGGCTTGCCCGCCGCGTAAACCAGGCCGGATTCGATGTTATTGTCCAACAGCGTATCTTGTTTCATTTTCGAAATACGAACGGAATAAGACGCCAATCGTGCGCGTTCGATCGATTGCTGAAAACGGAAACGGTTTTCACCGGTTTTCAGCTGGCGGGTTTCGCCAATGACTTTGTGGTCGCCTCGATAGACTTCGACGACCGCTTCGTCGTCGTGGTTCGACTGGATTACAACCTCAACAAAAAAGGGTTCGCCCTCACGCACTTCAGCAGGCACGTCGACCTCCGAGATTTGAACTTCGGGTTCCGATCGAGTTGGCAAGGGAACCGTTGTCACGGGCACTCGGCTTCTCGTGGCAGCCGCAAAAGCGTCTCGGGTTGTTTGATTTCCGTCGCTTAGCAAGACAATTTGCGGCAGATAACCAGGCGGCAAGTAACCGGCGGCGGCTTCGATCGCGCTCGCGATATCGGTTCCGTCTCGAAATTCGTCCTCTTTTTCCTGTTCCGCCGCGCTGGAATCGGCAGCCGTTGATTCTGGACTATTGGATTCGTTAGACGTATCTTCTTCGATCCCGTTGTTTCCGTTCGTGCCTTCTGTTGTCGTCGAGGAAGTTGACGTAGTCGTTGGCGTTTTGAACTCGATTCGATCTTGCCGGACGTTCCCAACTTTGGAAGCAAACGGGACAAACGCGACACGGCTATCGCCGATTTCCTCCAACGCCGCATCCAGAAAGTCGTTGGCCCGAGTCGCTCCGTTTTCACTGATACTGGTGCTTTGATCGACCAGGAATACGAAAAACCGCTCGTCGGTGGTTCTCAAAAAGGCCAGGCCGGCCATCGACAGTACGAGTAACAACAGAATCAAAGAACGGACCAGCAACGAGAACCGGCGTTGCTTCACCGGGAAATCGCTCAAGCTGCGAACAAAGAACAACACCAGCACCGGTAGCGCAATCAGCAATAAGGTTAATGCCCAAGGTCGTGTTAGTTCAAAAGGAAACATGTTTTTCGAATTCGGAGGTCGGAGGTCGGAGGTCGGAAATCATTTCAGGGGTATGCCTGATCGTCATTGCTCGTCATTCCTACGAAATGAATCGTCGTTGGTACAAAAACCATTCCGTCACAAACAGCACGCTTGCCAACCCGATCAAGTAATACCAGACCGGCCTGACAAACCAACCGCCCATGGTCGCGTCAGCTTCATTTGCAGCCACCAAAAACTCTGGCGGACGCAAATCGGATTCGCGTTGGTCGGCAATATTGACTGCAAATTGGGTGATCGTGGTTTTGTTGTTTTGGTCTTCACTCGTTAAATTGGTCTCCGATCGATTCGCCAGCAACGACCAAACCCCACATTCGTTAAACGGACCAAGCGAAAGGGCAGGGGAGTCAGACATTTCATTCGAATCGGTTGATTCGATTCGCGAATTCGTTGCCGCTTCGTCAGATGTCTTGTTCCAACCCGCGAGCTGCAACTCTTTTCCGTCGGGTGACATCAGAGAAAACTGGTTCTCATCGGTTTCGATCGCATCATCCAGTTCATACTTCAGAATGCTGCCCGTTGCAGAAGACTCTCGCAGTTCACCAGAAGATCCGGCAAACCAGTTGAGTGCATTGGTGACCATGATCGGAAATGCCGTGCGGAACGTCAGGTCGCTGCGATCAAGATTTACCGTCAGCACAAGGCATTTGCCGGACGCACGCTTGACTTCAGCGTAAACGGGATCCTCGGAGAGTGCGCCGGCCAGCACATGTGTTTTTTCTTTGAACATTAACTGTCTCGCTTCTGGCATTAACACGTTGTCCAGTCGGACGTGAGTCATCAGCTCTGAGCTTGTATCCAGCTGTGTGACGATCGGATTTTCTAATGCCTGGCCAAGGTCCCAGGCATCGCAGCCATCGGATGGATCGACGACAAATACGTCTCCCGTAGGCAGTTGTTCGGGCACTCGATTATGCAGGACGATCAAAGTATCGGGAGGCCATGTCTCAGGGAAATCGCTTGTTACCGAAACCTGGACCAATGGGTTAGCCTCAAATACCATTCGTAAGAAGAGGTTACCCTTGGTAACGATTAGAACGGGTTGCACTTCCTGAGTTGGCAATAACGCCCACGCCGTATCATCGACTTGGAGAGAATTCAGTTCTGCCAACGAACCTCTGTCGGTTTCAGAGATATCGCTGGATTCGGCGATGTCTTCGGCTGCGGGCGATTCGATCTCGGTCAGCTTGGCAACAAGCAGTCCGCCCTCCATGGATGTTTTTTCCAGCGAACGACTCCAGACTTCGTTCGGCTTTAATTTCAAAGGTAACACGTCAACCGGTGCATCCGACAACTCAATTTCCAGACGACAATTCACCGGTTCATTCGAGGCATTTTTTACGGAAACCAGGACTTCGTAGCCCAGCATATCGATCAAACTGCGACGAACCTGAAACTGCGTGATCCCAATATTCGATGCTGAAGTTCCAAACAATTGGAAACGGACCTTTGGTTTCGTACCGTCGTCGGTTTGATTTGTGGTGGCATCTGCCAATCCGTCATTTGCCGGATTAGCGTTATCTGCCAAGCCCTCTTGGTCTGTCTCTTCCACGCTCTGGGAACAACCATCGGAAAAAACGACGACTTCTCCGCGAGGATGATCACCGATCAATTGCTTGCCCAGTTCGATTGCAGTATCCAATTCGGTTGGGTTGTCGGAACCCTTGATGTTTCTGAGCGACCGTTTGAGCGTCGGAATATGATCGCTCATACCCAATACGACTTCGGGCCGCGCACCGGTCAAAACAATGGCCATCTTGTCGCGAAAGCGCATCCCTTCGGCCATCTGCACCGCCGAATCGATGGCCGCACTAAAACGATCGGGAACCACGTCGGTGGCTTGCATGCTTGCCGAGTTATCGATCACAACCACGATACGCCGAGCTTTTAACGCTTGCCACGAAAAGTAAGGGTCGGCGACGGCGAAGACCATCAGAACGAGCAGTAACAATTGAGCCAACAGCGAAAGCAGATGTCGAAAGTACTGCCAGATCGAACGAGGAGGTTTTTCGTCGTAGATTTGTTTCCAAAACAGATTCGTGGAGACTTGGACGCGTCGCAGTCGCACCTTCAAGATGTAAAACACAATGATTGGCAACGCCAGGGCGGCTAAGATCATTGCGGATGGGACTGCCAACGACATGGTGGTTACTCAAAAGTAATCGGGCAAAGTGAAATAACTCATCCTACCTGTCCTGATTCGCGCATCATCCGCAATACAAGGTCATCAAAAGGGATAGTTGCCGGAGTTTGTGTGCAGCCGATCTCATAGTTTCGACAATGGCCAGTAACACTTGCGATATGATGTCGGGGGGAGTTAACAACATGCCGATGATAAAAGCACCGACAATGACAAACGGACGCTTTTCGCCGAGCTTCTTGGGGGTCGTAAAGCTGAATCACATGACCATCGAATCGTCGATACCGAAGCTGATCCAGCCCGGCTTCAAAGCCATGTTCATCAAACAGGTCGCTGACAACGACCGCCAGCCCGGGTCGGTTGTTTCGGTGAACCAAACCACGGGCACTACGCCCCAGATTGGTGTTGTGGCCGGTTACCTCCAGCTTTTCGAGAAATCTCATCAGCGGCAAGATTCTTGCTTTGCCGCGCGTCAGCGGAAACTCTTTGACGATTTTTTCTGAAAACGCCAAAACGGTGATCCGATCGAGATCCGCCAAAGCGATGTACGCTAACGCCGCGATCAAGTGCCGAGCCAAATCAAACTTGGGCGGGTCGCCGAATCCCATGCTTCGCGAACAGTCGAGCATCAAATAAACGTTCAGATCCTGTTCTTCCTGGAAGCGTTTTAGCAGCAAGTCGCCATGCCGCGCGTAAACATTCCAATCGAGGTAACGAAAATCATCTCCTTGTGCGTACTCGCGGTGATCTGAAAATTCGATCCCCGATCCCATTTGTACGGTCCGGCGTTGAGCCAACAGCGAACCGCGAAACACGCGTTTTGAAATAATCGACAGGTATTCCAGGCGTGTCAGGAAATCGGAAGGGAAAAGCATGTGTTAGACCTGCACTTGGGAGCTGAGACGAATAGGTCGGTTTCAAAAAACGTCAAGCTGCCGCCAACGCGTCTTCAGGGACGTGTTTGAGGATCTGTGCGATTACATCATCCGTGCTGATACCTTCGGCTTGGCCTTCGAAATTGAGAATCAATCGATGCCGCAACACCGGCAGCGCCATCGTTCGCAAGTCTTCGCGAGCAACATGGTAACGACTATCGAGGATGGCTTTGATTTTCGCACCCAGGATCAACGCCTGAACGCCTCGCGGGCTGGCACCATAGCGAACATATTTCTTCGTCGGTTCGGCCACCAATTCATGTTCTGGATGGGTCGCCAAAACGAGCGCAATTCCATACCGCCGAACTTCATCTGAAATCGGAATGGTCCTGGCGAGCCGAGACATATCGAGAATTCGTTCACCGTTCAAAACGGGAGTGGCTTTCGGGTTCTCCGATTCAGTGGTGCGGTCCAATATCGTTTCGATCTCAGTCGACTCGGGATATTTGACGAGCAACTTGCTAAAAAAGCGATCCAGTTGAGCTTCGGGCAGTGGGTAAGTGCCTTCCATTTCCAACGGATTTTGTGTGGCCAGCACAAAAAAAGGTTCATCGAGGATATGAGTTGTTCCGGCGACCGTGACCGAGTGTTCCTGCATCGCTTCCAACAACGCGGATTGTGTTTTTGGCGTCGCGCGATTGATTTCGTCGGCTAACAAAACGTTGGCGAACAAAGGCCCTTTCTGGAATTCGAAAATGTGCCTTCCATCCTGGCCTTCCACGACCATGTTGGTTCCGATCAAGTCGGCGGGCATCAGATCCGGCGTGAACTGAATACGTTGAAAGGCCAAGTGCAGCGCGTCGGCTAATGTCCGCACCAACAGAGTCTTTCCCAGTCCAGGCACGCCTTCGAGAAGTACGTGACCGCCAGCAATCAGAGACAGCAATGTATCGTCAAGTATTTCACGTTGACCAACGATGACTTTGGCAATCTCGCCTTTTAACAAGTCAAAGTCCTTACGGAACAGTTCCAGCTGTTGCTTTGTTTCGTCGGTGACAGTCATGCATTCCCCATCCGAGAAAAAGGATCCTGGCGGGGATCTTAAATCTACGAATAATTAAATTATGTTCGAATCAAACTTGTGACTATTGTGTTCCAATAACTGTCCGATGTCCAGTTTTTGAATATGTAGGCGGTTTTATGCTGTTAACTTAAAACCGATTGTGGATAATTTGTTTCGCAAGACTTATTCTTAAACGAAAATAAGTCGGCGATAATCGCTTTCGGAACAACACGGGAGAAATCATGCGCAGGGCATTTTCTTTTTCGCGACCTTCGTGGTTTAGGATCGGCCTGCTGGCCGCCTTCGTTTTCCTTCCCCAGCAGATTGGGTTGTCTCAGGTTCCCGACATCGGTGCACTTTCTGATGAAGAAGCCAAACAGGT
>CAMYNE010000208.1 GCA_947259675.1 uncultured Pirellulaceae bacterium | reverse complement strand
TGGAACTCCCCACCCGCTGCCAAACACGAAACCGCCGTCGTAAGCATTCAATGGAGTAATATTGTTCGGGTCAGAATTCAATTCGAATACATTCATGAATCCAAGCCACGGACTGACACTGTTGCCGACTCCGACTGTAAGGTCGGCGTTCACCGAATCAGAACTCATTGACACTACGCCGACAACAAGTGCTGCGGTTAACATTTTGGATAAACTAAATTTCATAGTTGCGACTCCCCCATGGAAATTGTGGACAAATGCTCGTTAAGGATCATTAACGACTCTTTCAACCAACATTTTGAGACCGGTTTCAGAAGAAGCTCTCATTTTGACTGGGAGAGGCTGAATTGTCAAGAATCAAAAAGACAAACTGAAAACGGTTTCAAGCAGTTTTTTGTGGGAAAACCCACGTTTTGGATGAGTTGGACGTTTGAGTCCTATTTCAACAATCATTCCGGCTAATCCGCCATCATCCATCCGCTTGGAACACTCGCCATTAGCGGCGGTTGGCAGTATTCAGTCGTTAGTCGTCAATAACTTTGTACCGAACTGCTGACAACTGCCTACTGACGACTGGCTTCTTGTTCATAGCTGGCCGGTTGAACTTCCAAATCCTCAGTTTTTTCGACAACAGTTGCTTCATCGGCCTTAGGAATTTTCAACGGCCGCTCGAAAATGTGTGGTTCGTCGTAATTCAGATTAATGAATTCTGGAGGTGGCTCTTCGGTCGCGTGTTGAAACGACCCTGCCATCGGTGGTTTTTTGATTTTTGTTCCGGCGAAACGAACGTTATCGTGAATGGAGCCTTTTTGAAACGGGCCTGCTCCCAACACCCAGGTGTTGTTGCTGTTGCTTTCGGCCCTGGCGATACCTGATTGCCAAACGGGTTGTTTGGTTTCCTTGTCAAAAGCAAAAACGATGATTTTCGCAATTCCGGATTGGGCATCGCTTCGTCCAAAAGAAATCTCAGGGACGGACGGAATGGGCGAACTTGAAAAAGCGGCTGCAGCGGTGGAAATGGCCGAGTTTTGTGGGATCCCGTAAGTTACCTCATGACCATTGGTGCCAAGCGCACCGACTCGGGGTTCAACGATGATATCCGCCGTTTCTCGGTCCTCCTGGATTAGACAGCGTGCGGCTGTCAACTGCTGTCTAAGGGAACTAATGATGTACTCCGCATTTACGAACCCCACACCTTTGATGGGCTGTAGGTACGTCGTATCGAGAAAAACCTTCTTGTAACGAAGGCTGTCAAAATCGATTTGGCTGATCGCCTGGTCAACCGCATCTGAGATAAGCAATTGTTCTGTCGCAAGTCGCTGGGTTGTTGTCCCGCACCCAAACGCCAAAGTACATAATCCGGCTAACGCCAAAGATAGGGCGCGAGCCATCACCCAGGGAAATGCGTTTTCCCGATTTTGATTGTTATTTCGTTGAATCATCAAACCAATACGTCAGTCGAAATGGTCATTCGTACGAATCAAAAGAAAAAATGGTGCGGAAATATAGCGAAACGGCTGGATTCTTTAAATGCGAGCTTTGAATATTAGTTGTGGAACTACGTAAGTTAGAAAAAATTGTTATTTGAAGACTGCCGATTGATAAGTTGTTGAATGGTTGCAACTTACGTCAACTCGATTCATCTTGACCAGTTTCTCAGGGGCTATATAATTCGTCGCATTGGCAGTTTCGGCAAGCTCGGTGGGGTGGTCGAAGTTGTCTGTTGCAGTAGGCGCCGTAGTCTGACGCGTCTACGTATCGCACAGATTTTTGGAAGTTTCGAACTTCTGGGCGATATTTCAATTCACCGTTTACGAGTCGAACGCGGACGCAACAATCATCAGGATCCACTTTTTGGTATCGCCGCATACCGACTTCCTAGGGAGAGGATAGTTATGACTACGAAGACAGTCTTTACGACTGGCGAAGCTGCCAAAATTTGTAAAGTGAGCCAACAGACGATTATTCGTTGTTTCGATAATGGCTCGCTGAAGGGATTTCGCGTTCCCGGTAGCCGATTTCGAAGAATTCCTCGCGAACTGCTGTATTCTTTCATGAAAGAAAACGGTATTCCAACCGATGCACTTGAAAGCGGTAAACGAAAAGTGCTGATCGTCGATGACGATGTCGAATTGGTGGAATTGATGAGCGATTCGTTTGCTACGGATTCTCGATTTGACATCAAAACAGCTAATAACGGCTTTGATGCTGGCATGCTGGTCAAAGAGTTTCGGCCTGATATCGTTGTGCTTGATATCATGCTGCCCGATATCAATGGTAAAGAAGTTTGCCAGCGGGTTCGCATGGATCCAACGATGAAATCCGTCAAGATCATCTGTATCTCTGGAATGGTTGAGCAAGACAAGATTGCCGATCTTCGTGCGGTTGGAGCGGACGACTTCATGAGCAAGCCGTTTGAGGTCGAAAAACTGGTCGAACGCTGCTGCGAAATGCTGGAAATGGAAAACGTGGCGGCGGGTTAGAGCGCGTTTGGTTTAAGTTTGGCGTCTTTTCGTCGGTTTTACCCGGCATCAGAGCGCCACGACCGCTATACGTTCGTGCGACACGCACTAGCTCTTAGATTACGGTTTTTTGCAAATCAGACTCGCCAAGATCGCAAAATTCGAATATTTAAAAGCTGCAGGTATTGGCTTGTCGTCTCTTTTTCTCTGCCGGATCAATTTAACAGCGTAGCTTTGCTGTGAATGCAGTTCGTTTTTTGCCAAAAATCGTCGTGAATCATCAATTGGTACAACTACCCTGTACCGAGAAGTTGTTGATTCGTTTGGCGATCGCGCTGGGCAACAGACCGGACGACCTCCCTGGTTTACTCAAACAATCACCTGCACTTCTGATTTACTCTTGCCATGAGTTTTATCGGAACCATCAACGGTCGCCCAAATCTGCGACGGAACTGATCGCCTGGTTTGGCGAATCCGGTGTTGATCAATTTCGCGACTTGGTCCAGGGATGGAGCTGTTGTGCCGAAGATGGCGGGAACAAAAAATGGGTGCGGAGGTTTCTTCGTGCGGCTGAACCGTTTGTAATCCCGCAGGGTAACAAACAGTTACGAAAATCGCTTGTCGCAATGCTTCGATTGGTACCCAATCAAAAACGAAGAGCCGCGAACTCCTGGATTAAAAAAGTGCTCGGAACAGAGATCAAGGGTAAGCACTTTCAAACGGGCTGCAAACAGACACGAACGACCCAAGTTGGCGAGCAACGAAACCTGGCTGAGTCCGTTTTTGAATTGGCATACAATTCCGCCGAAAAACAAACCGAGTTTCATTGTCGGCTACAGCAGGAAAAGCTTAACTCAATGAAACAGCTGGCGTACGGCGCCAGTCACGAAATTAACAACCCACTTGCCAACGTCGCGACACGAGCACAGGCGTTAATCTCTGACGAATCCAATCCCGAGCGTCGCCGGAAACTGGCGGTAATCTATGAGCAGGCGATGCGGGCTCACGAAATGATCTCGGACCTGATGCTCTTTGCACATCCGCCCGAGCCAAATTTTGTGTTGGCTGACATTTACGAGTTAGTTAAAGAAGTCGCGACCGAAATGCGGCCAGCGATCCGAATGCGAGATTCATCGGTCGACATTCGCAGATACCCGGAGGTGGGGAAAATTTGGTTGGATAAGACGCAGATTGCCGTCGCGATCAAGGCTCTCATAAAAAATTCTCTCGAATCCATTGAATCCAAACTGGATGGTCAACAAGGTAAAATAATTATTCGGATTTGGTGCGAGACTAATTCTGAACTTGCAATTTCCATCACCGATAACGGGCCAGGCGTCCCTCGAAACGCAGTCGATCATCTGTTCGACCCGTTTTTTTCCGGTCGAGAGGCGGGGCGCGGACTTGGATTTGGTCTGTCCAAAGCTTGGCGAATATCTGAACTTCACCATGGCCAACTCGTTTGGAATCCGGACTTTTCGGACGGGGCACAGTTCATTTTTCGTCTGCCGCTGACTCAAGCTTCCCGTGCCCGAATTGACAACGCCAGTGCAGCGTAAAAAATGGTGCCGCTTAAGAACCGTTGGCACCCAACTCGGAACAATTCATGAGTTCAGCAATTCCCGCCAAGCTAAAAAGGCCTAGTCTCTGGGCGGCGATGTTGCCAGTCATCGTTTTGATCGTTTTGTTGGGAATTAATGTCTACCTGTATGGTGCTGATTCATCTTACGGACCAAACCAGATTGCTTTGTTGATGGCTGCAGCAGTCGCCGCGTGCATAGGCTGGATGCTCAAAGTGCCCGTTTTCAAGATGCTGGAGGGGATCAAGTCGAGCATTGCATCAACCCTGGTCGCCATGTTGATCTTGTTGCTGATCGGCTCACTTGCGGGAACCTGGATGGTTAGCGGGATTGTGCCCGCGATGATCTATTACGGCTTGGACATTTTAAATCCACAGATCTTTTTGTTTGCCACGACGATCGTCTGTGCAATTGTTTCTGTGGTAACCGGTAGTTCGTGGTCAACCGTCGCCACAGTGGGTATTGCTTTGCTAGGCATCGGCACCGCGCTTGGAATTAGCGAAGCCGTCGCGGCAGGGGCAATTATTTCCGGTGCCTATTTTGGTGACAAGATTTCGCCGCTATCTGATACGACGAATCTGGCAGCAGCAATGGCCGAAACGGATTTGATCACGCACATCAAGTATATGATGTTGACAACGGTTCCAAGTTTTCTGATTGCCTTGGGGATATTTCTGGCCATCGGATTTACGTCTGACATCGGAGTTACGACCGTTGGAACTGAAGTCTTAAAAGAATCGATTGCTAGCCGATTCAATTTGAATCCGATCATTTTTGTCGTGCCATTGTTGGTGCTGGGAATGGTCGTAATGAAAATTGACGCCGTCGTGGCCCTGTTTGTTGGGGCGGTGGCTGGCGGGCTGATTGCAATCGTATTTCAACCCGACATGGTCTCCACGATTGCTGGTTTGGACGATGAACAGGTAACGATTGTCGCAGCAGATGGCTCCGAAAGTGTCGTCACCCAAAAACCGCCGTATTACAAACGGGCCTACGTTGCATTTACGAATTCAATGGCATTCGAGACGCAGGCTATTTCAGCAGATCGGCAGGCTGAGTTGGCAGAAAAAGAAGCCTCGTTGAAAGAACAGCTTGGCGCAACAAAAAATGATACGGGAGAGCCCGCGGAGCCTTATCCCTCGAATCAGGCGATCGAAACCGAGCTAACCCAGGTTCAAGGCGAGATTGCGGCCGCCAAACTTCTCAAAGGCAAAGGAATGATCGGGATGTTGAACACGATTTGGCTGATCATTACGGCCATGTGTTTCGGTGGTGT
>CAMYNE010000207.1 GCA_947259675.1 uncultured Pirellulaceae bacterium | reverse complement strand
CGACGGGCGAGGATCGGCTACCGGCGTGATTGAACTCAAGAAAGCCTGGATGGACGCTTCATCAGGGAATACGTCGTTCGGTTGTCGCACAGCGCAGCCGACACCATAAATGCCGTGTTTGACACTTACATAGCCAACGTATTGAAGAACTTCATTTTTGATTTGGACTTCGGATTCGTCATTAAAAATCTTTTCTTCAAGAACGTACTTGGACACGGTTGTTGTTTTTCCTGCGATTTCCCATTTTAGCGGGACCTCTTCAAGTACTTTGTGGGCCGCGTCGCCGCGTAGTTTTTCTGAACGTAGTTGCATTTTCAATGACGCCGTCCCACCGATCATCGCTGGTGGATAGTAAACGATCACGATCCGGCACGACCGTTCTAAAACTTTTGCATCTTGAAAATTAAATTGGTTCGTGTTCATCACGCTTGTTGCGCTGCCATGGTTGATCTGTGCAGGCATGTCGACCTCAGCAATCCCTCCCAAAACGATCATGGTTTGAGCGAAATTGTCGGTTGAATCACGTGACCAAATTGCAAATAAGCTCGCCCCCCCGACTCCTAAAATACAACAGCCGCCGATAACGCCAAATGTCGAGCCTAATAGAATTCCCGCAATTGCCGCTCTTCGGTCCCCCAGCCGCGCACTGGTATATCTCATTCGGAGCAAACTTCGAATCCCCAAGTAAATAGCCGGGATCCCGGTCAAGCACAGTAACAGGATCGACGACAGTCCCAACCACAGGCTCCACCACGCTCTTTTGTCGACCGGCGCATTAGCTTTGATTCCGCTGCCAACGATATCACCGCATCCTCCGCAGCGCAGGGATACGTTGGAGGACTGGCTTTCCGAAATGAAATCAGTAAACAGTTCCGATCCACAGGCCAGGCAAACTAATGGTTGCGAGTCGCTTTTTGTGTCGGATTCGATTTGTGAATTAATTCGGTTCCCACAACAAGATCGGGTAGCCCTCGTGAGGGTCGAATGAGCGCCCAAATCACTCCGATCAAGATAAGCAAGATCACAGGGAGGGAACACAATAAAAGAGTCACTAAGAGTCCCACGTCGGCCGGGCCGCTACGAGATATACTTACATTATTGTTTTGAACGACGACTGAATCGCCAGGTTCGATATTCATAATCGATACTTGCATCAAGACCAATAACATGACAAACAGCGCGATGAATGGAAGCCAGACAATGAGATTCCTCATCCCGCCGCGAATTTTCGAAGCAGGAAGTTGTGACTTGGGCCGACATACTTGAATTCCTGACAATTGAATCGCCGGGCCGCCGTTAAAAATGAAACCCAACCCAAAGGCTAGCGCAGCAACCGCGGCGGCCACGCCGGTTCCGAACCACAGTGGAGATGGTTCAGAAAAACGGGTCACCAAAAAACCCACCAGGAAGACCGACGCAATATAGACTGGCAATTCGGAACCAAACGCGACGGCCAAGAGCCCCAAGCGATCATCCCATTTCCAGTTTGACGGCCGATCTGCAAACTCGGCCAACTGACGAGCTGCCCAGGCGAGGTGGTCCGATTGTTCAGTCGTTCCCTCGCTGGTTCGTTGCTCAAACTCCCTGCGGAATTCGATGACATGCATGGGAACAGGATGTCTCGCGGAATAAACGGCAAGCAAATCCTTGAACAGATCACAAGCTCGTTTCATCGGGTCCGAATTCGAATGTACTCGCAGCGCACTCGATTGTTGGGATTCAGGAAGTTCGAAGGAACGATCCAGCAGTTTAATGTGACCGGATTGAGCAATCCAAATCTGGTCGATCGAGAGTGCCTTGGGCAGCGTTTGATCGGCAATGGCATGGTCGAGTTCGTTTGCCAGTTCCAGAAAACCATGGCGGATCGATTCCCAGGAGCAGCTTTTGCGTTTAAGAATAATATCCAGCAGCGGGCAACCTTGAACCGCTTCCGTGACTTGCCAACCATCGTTGTCGGTTCCTTCCGTAAGCAGGCGGAGTCGATTGGGACGAGTTACCGATTTTCGATCACCCTCGAATTCACCAAGCGCCCCGTCTCGGTTAAAAACCCAAACGTTGCGTTCCAGTTCCGCATCTCGGCCCAGGTAAACCGAAAGTGGCTGGTCGGCTTTGTTATATCGGGCGACTGTTTTGTAGGCTCCAAATTGACCCGCTTCTTTAATCTTCACGGGGGCCGTAATCGGAATTCGTTCAAGGCGTTTCGATTCAAGCGCTCCGGCCAACCGGACCACTCGCGTGCCAGTGAGAAGGTCGTGAATTCCTCGAAAGCCGTTGCTGGCTCGGGCCGTTGAAAGACACAGGAACGCCGGAATCCAACTCAGGATCGATGTGACCTGGGAGGTAGTGATAAACGCGATGAGATCCCTAAGTTCAATCGTGGTAGTTTGTGTAAAATCGGAAAATACGCCGGGAAGCGATCCTAAAAAGAAAGTCAGACCGGGAATCAAAATGGCTCGAAGCATCGCCGGGAATACTCCAGGCGGCTCACCATTGGAACCAATCACCCGCATTCCCAACATCCATTTGCCGAGCGTTCGTCCCCATCTCCATTCGAGGACTGCGAAGTAAAAAATAGCGCCGAAGGATTGGGCACATATCGTTAGCAAAGTGATGGTTTTGAAGCTCATTAACGTCGTGACATCGCCAGCCGAGATCAGGACAAGAGTGGCAAACTGTGAAAAAAGCCCCGCCATCATGCCAGCGACAAACAGGTCAATAAAAAAAGCTGCGAGTCTGCGACCGACATCGGCCAATGAAGCGCCACGTGTGGAATACGGTAGCAAAGCCGACCGCAACATGTTCAAGTTTTCCGGCCGCTTGGCCGGATCTTTTTCCAGAGTTTGTGCCACAACCCGGGCCAACTCGCGGGGCACACTTTTGTTCAGCGTGTTGACTCGTGCTGGAACTTCGGAGGCAATACTTGCAATTACCTGAGCAGCCCCGCCTGTAAAAGGGGGGCGTCCAGACAGCAAATAAAACAACGTTCCGCCAATCGCATAGATGTCGGACCGTTCATCCACATCCGCGGCCCGCAACTGTTCTGGAGCCGCAAACTGCGGTGTGCCCATAAAGGACCCAGTTTGCGTCAGCGAAGAGTCGGCGACGAAAGACTTTGCCAAACCGAAATCGCCAATTTTGACTCGACCATCGTTGTCCACAAAACTGTTGGATGGCTTCAGGTCGCGATGAACGATGCCTGCCTCATGAGCAACTTGAAGTCCGTCAATCATATCGAGCACGAAGTCGACGGCCTGGCCAACTTCGAGAGGTCCGCCCTGCTCAACGACCTCTTTTAAGGTCCCACCCGACATCAACTCCATCGTGATGAAAAACTGGCCTTCGTGTTGCCCACCTTCATAAACGAACGTACTGCGAGGATGATTGATGCTGGCCGCGATCTGGCTTTCACGACGGAATCGTTGGACCGACTCTTCAGTGGTTCGCAAAGAACGTGAAAGCAGTTTGAGTGCGACTCTCTGGCCGGTCTCTTCGTTGACTGCTTCATATACGGTTCCCATTCCGCCTTGACCTAATTTGCGAATCAAGGCGTAGGGGCCGACCTGCGAATCGGTTGCTGCAGAATCCTGTGCGATCCAATTGCCGGCGGAATCGCGCGTAATGGTTTCGTCTGATGGTCCATGGAGCCACTTGGTCAAGGCTTTGGGAGGTGTCGTCGCGTCCGAGGCGGCGTCTCCGCCCGAAGTTTTGGATTCGATGAAGGACGTGAGCGAACCGCCGCAATTGCTGCAGAATCTTGGCGTACTGCCGGACACGGTAAGCGGTGCGTTGCACTCGGGGCAATTCAATTCCATACCGACGAATCACAAATGTCCGATAATCAAGATAAACGAAGTAGTTTTGCTACCAACACCAATTTAACATGGGGGCAGAAATATTGCTGTGGCAGATGCGAATTTGTTGAAGGCCTAATTGGGTTAAGTTGAACTTCCCGCCAAAAAACTCGGCCATGAGTGGCCACGAATGGCCGCCCTGATTTCAATCCGTCTCCCGAGAGTCGCTTGTTATTCAGTCCTAAAATCGAAATATTTGGTGACCTGCAAAATTTTGTAACAATGTCTAACCTGGGTTGCCGAAGAGTTGGCAAGAACAGTCTTTATCCTGTGAATTTAAAGAGTAGAAGCGACGTGGCAGAACGAACGAACTATCAAAAAAATATTATCCGAAATTATTACGAGAACCGGGAGAATATCTCCTTACAACGGGTCCAGGAACTGGTGACCGAGTTGTACCTTTCGGAAGGGAAAAAGCGACAGAAGTACTGGCAGAGTCTCGGTAGCCACTTGTCAAAACTTGACGTAAAACAACAGACGATCGATAACCTGATCGAACAGGACGATCCTCAACTTGCCGCGCAGCTGATTCAAAAACTGGCCAGCCAGGATTAGGATCGCGGGCTGCGAAATGAAAGATGCTTAAACAAGACGAAATTTCGGCGCTGACGGTATACGTCCGTACTTCGCAGATTATAACGTCCGCCCTCATCATCGGCGTCGTCACGTTTATGGCAATCACGTTGTTGATCGTCCCTATTAAGGACATCAACCAGCAGCTTTCGATTTTCGCTTTGGTTGGACTCATGTTTGCGCTCTTCGCAGCCGCTGTTTCGATCATTGTGCCACGTATTGTCCGTCAAGGCGCGGCCCGACAATTGGCCGAACAACTGCAGGGGCAAAAAACGCTTGTCGATGACCAGGCAACGATTTTGGAATGCGCCAAACATTTTCAGACCAGCAACGTGCTGCGATGCGCTTTGTTGGAAGGCGCTTGCTTTCTAAATCTGGTCTTTTTCATGGTGGATCATTCTCTGGTCTCGATGGGAGTCGCAGCTGCATTGATCCTGTTAATCGCAACCGGGTTTCCAACCTCCGGACGAGTTGTCGACTGGATTGAGGATCAAATGGAAAGAGTGCGAGACGCTGCTCGTTCGGGAAGCTAGCATTGCGTAGGCGAAGCACGCGACATTAGGATTGCTTCTCGGAGGGCTGGCTTAAAGTTGCTCCGGTCTAAAACAAATCTTCTTTTCGTCTTTGGGCGTTCGAAATCCTTGTTGGATATTCTGCGGTTCCAGATACTGGAATATCGAACACCGAGCAAGGAATTTCGAAGTTTGCAATCTCGCCGAATCCCAAATTCCCGCGACTTCCCATTTTCGTGATTTGTCTCAGTCCACTTTCCGGCTCTCTATAGGTCGTTTCGTCAGTAATTGATAGACTTCGGCCGCCTTCCGTTTAGAGCCAGGTGTGATATGTCTTTCAAGCAATTCATCCTTTTTTTCTCCCTCATCGGTGCACTGTTGCCAAGGATCGGCAACGCGGATGGTCTGGAACGTTTCGACTCCCCCGCGAGTTGGCAACAGGACGCTGAACTGACCGATGTATTCTTTTTGAACGAAAAACTTGGATGGGCGGTCGGCGCGCAAGGCGTGATTCTCCGCACGGTAGACGGCGGCAAACACTGGGCGACCATCTCAACGGTGCCCCGCACGGATGTTGAAGGCACGGATTTGAAACAGAAGCTTCGCAATATGCAGTCGCTCGCCGATGTGGATCAGCTGAAACCAGTTCGCTGTCGTTTTGAAACCGTTCATTTTGTCGATGCAAATTCGGGTTGGATTGCTGGCGGTTATGAGTATCCCTATATCGACCGATCACGTGCCATCGTTATGAAGACAGATGATGGTGGAATGACCTGGCGACAGATCAAGGGGCTGGTTCTGCCTCGAATCAGGAAACTTCAATTCAAAAATCAGTTCGATGGCTGGGCGGTCGGAGACAAAAGCAATCTGTACCAGACGGGCATCTACGTGACGTCTGACGGTGGAAATACCTGGTCCAGTCAATCAAGTGGGCGACTGCAAAACTGGCTGACGGGTGACGCGACTTCCGATGGCTTTGTGCTATTGGATGAGCAAAACCGGATGTCAAAAGTAACTGAAGCACTATCAAAGTTTTCGATTGTGATGGGTGAACCGACAGGTCGAATTCGCGACTTGAGCATGCTCGATGATCAGCGAGGGCTCGCTGTAGGCGATAGCGGTGCAATTCTCAAAACGGACAACGGCGGGCTTTCCTGGGGTCAATCACCTCAGTTCAATCTGCCACTTCTGAATCAATTTGATTTTCAGTCCCTGACACACACAGCGGACAAGTTCTGGGTTGTCGGCCACCCAGGGTCGCGTGTCATTTCGATTGATAAACGATCAGGCCAAGTTGCGTATCATCCAACGCCAGCGATGG
>CAMYNE010000206.1 GCA_947259675.1 uncultured Pirellulaceae bacterium | reverse complement strand
AGGTTTGGCTACTCGAGGGCCCCATAATCACGACGAGCCCTTTTCCTTTCTTGCGCTTGTTTTTACGACGTGTTGGTGACCGACGCACGAGCCGACGACCTCTACGACAATGACGTAGAGGTACCACTGACTCGGATTGCAATTGCAGTGGTTCTGCGTTGCGTTTAGATCGACCGCGTCAGACAGTAGCTTGCACTGCACAAGAAATCTTCATTGGAAATTCGGGGTAAATGCTTTGGCTCTGCGTTGGTTTGCAGATGCAACGCAAATGCAAAGTTATGTCAGTTCCTTGTGTCAGAAAACGTAGAGGTACCAAAAGAAAAAGTCTCAAACCGGTTGTGGTTTAAGTCTTTGCCAGTGGGCGGTATTGGACTTGAAAACCACGCCAAAACCCGAGAGATCACAATGTTGACAATCAGGTGACGCCGAAAGCGACGCCAATTGCAACTTCGTCTAACGGCTTATTACTTTTTATTCCGGAGAGATGCCAAAAATCAATGTGCTCGTCAAACTCTTGTACGATTGGATGCGATGCTGAACTTGTCTTGTCGCCTCCAATGACGATGAGCCGCAATTTGACGACCTGGGTGAAACCAGCTCAAGCGATCGAATCGCCAATCAGAACACGTTGCGCAACGGTTTGGCGGATCCCGAGCGACAGGTCCAAACCAACGATCCCTTTATGGATGTTGTAAGTCAACATTCGAAATTGCCTCACATCTTCCGCATTATGTGAACGATTACTCAATCAAATTGACTAAGCGATCATTTCGTTGCCGAAGCAACCCGTCTAATCGGTCGATCTGAACGCCTGACTTTTCGATCAGCAATTGCGGTTCCGCGCGACGCGTTTCTGCGGTCTGTTGTTGCCAGATCGTTCGAACCGATCCAATCACGGCAGCACGTTGATTCGGCGACCACATGGCATTGAATTCCAAGTCACTAAACCCGGGCAGGGAACGCATCGATCGCCGCGTGACGAAACGTATTGCGTCATACGGATCATCCAAAAGCGGGGACAACAGCGGCGCGATCCAATCGCTGCCGGATGCTTGCTGCGCCTCGTCCCATCCCATTGCCCAAGACGCTAACGCCCTTTCACCTGCATCGCCCTTAAGCAACCACAATAGTGACGCAGCAACTGTCTTTTGTTCTTCCGTCAATTCCGGCACATCATCGCCATACCACTGATGCATCGTCTCAGCACTCCACTGCAAAGTTTTGTCCAGGTGGCACAAATTGCATGCGTTGGGGCGTTCCGCTTTCAGATCTTTTTCGATGTTGGGACTGAAGATGGTGTGACTGCGAATCGCTTTTAGCAATCCGTACGACGTATGCGGCATGTGGCAGTTGTAACATTTTGAACCCGATGAACCGGCGGCGTGATGCGTGTGACTTTCTCCGTATTTGTTACCTTCGTGACACTGCGTGCAGCCTTTGTCACTTAAAGCAACGGGAGCTAATTGATCGTTCGCCCACGCCTTAAGGTCTCGTGAATCGAACATGTCTTGATGCATTGAATGGCAGGAAAGGCACGATAGTTCACCATTTTTATGACAAGAGGATTCGATCATGCCATTGAATTCTCGTCCTGATACGCGAACCGTTCCATCCTTCCAAAACATTCCACGCAACTTATCGGATTCGGATACATCGACCAACTTATCGGACATGTAATCTTTGACCATCTGCGTTGTTTCAGGGCCCCAAATGTTATGGGTTTTGTTCAAATCCATGCCGGGACGATAACCGTGACCGTCGGCGTAAAGGGTGGAGAGGCGTTCCTTATTGGTGTGAATGCTGTGGCATTGCCCACAGACCTGCGAAGCCGCTTTTGTTTTCAGGTGAGCTGGGTTAACAATCGGGTCGTCGCCGGTCGCCTTTGTGCTGCGGTGAAATGCGATGTGCTGCTGACCAGGACCGTGACAAGCTTCACATGAAATACCAAGTTCGCTGACCTGCGTATCCCAAGTATCGCGCTTGACACGGCGTTCGCGTCTATGTGTTGTGTGGCAATTACTACACACCATATTCCAACGCCCGTTCTCTGACGAAATCTTGGTGTTGGACGGTTTCAGGAAAGCCGAAACCCGCGGAATCCACTGCTGCGTTTCTCTCAAATACACGATCGGCAGTAGTGCCAAATTTCGTCCCTTGCCCCCTGGAAACCAATAAACTTGCATGTGATGCGTGCCAGTCGTCATCACAATCGGAACATTCATCCGTGTTGATGGTGCGGGTGGCAGATCAGGATTGTTCATCTGACACCAGTGCGTATCACCCACACGCTGCAAGAGGTATTCGCGACCGCGTGCGGTTACTTTAGCGTCGTTAAAGTCACCAATGATCGCCTCGGGAGTCGCGACTTGCGTCATCGTGCGGTGGTAGGACGCATGCCAAGAATCATGATTTTCCTGATGACATTCCCGACATGCATCGGCAGCTTGATAACCTGCGGTCTGAACCTCCGCCGGCCGTAACCGCTCCAACGAGGCGAGCGTGATGTCGCTGGGCGGTCTTTGTAGCGGCGACACTGACGGAGAAGCCTGAGGCAGCGCAGCTTGCTTGTTGTTTTCCTGCGCTTGCTGTCCAGGATTCCGCGGGCCGACCAGGAATGGTCCTGCTACCATCGCGGCGACACACGCGATCGTGGCCACCCCACACATTGCCGACAATACATGTCTACGTTTTAGCCAAGCGACGCACACACCAACTGCGAAAATGATGATTAACGCCAGAAAGACGAAATCGAAAATTAATTGTTTGTCCACTGATAGCCCGACTGATAGGGATTTTAATCCTCAACGCCAAATATTTTGTCAGCCATTTGGGTTGTTGTCAAACATTCGCACGCGGGTTTTCGCCGCTGGATTTGTCCGGTGATGCTCGTGCGGGTGAAGGTTTGTCCGGCAATGCTCTTGCAGTTCAAGTATGCTTTGGCGGGTTCGAACAACCTGTCGCAATAAATATCTTCTCTTGCGGGTCTTGAAGTTCCCGGGTAAGCCATCTGCTCGAAGGCTTCTGCCAATTTAGGAGAATACGGCCGAACAAAAACGGCTTGCCGTTGAAGTTGATCAGCGCGTTCCCTTTCGATGTCGCCACCAGCCTCAATTGCGCGAGACGTAACACCACGGCTGTTGAAGAGTCCAATCGGACGACGTTTGGGACTTCGGAACTTACCTTTTTGCGGCGGGCCAAGTACGCGAGCGTCTGATGGTCGGCGACTTGCGAGCGTTGTACCTATTTTGGTTGTGCGCAGCCGACGATGACTATGAAGACCCCAATGAGATAATCGAGCCCCCGGTACCGCACGGTTTGTCGGAAACGATGAATTGCACCGGCGAACTGTTAGAGTTCTTTGGGCTGGACCCGCTGTTGCTGGTTGCCGCAGGTACGGCCATTGAAGGCGCTCCGACGACCGCGCCAGTTGATCAACTTGTCAGTGAATGGATTGAGTCCATCGACAACGATCGAGCAAAAAATTTGCTGGAAAATTTTGTGACCAAAGACACCGCCGCCATCAAAGCCAGCTTGCTCGCGGAGATTCGTGATTCCACGAAAACGGACGCGTGGCCCACAACAGAGAAAAAACGATCGCTCCAAGCAATTTTCGAACAAGCAGACCAACTCCGGTCGGCCGAAATCGCGAAACAGGTCCGCAAGGCGGAGACCAAGGCAAAACGGCAAGCGGCCAAAGCCGAACTTGAACGCCGGGAGCGCATGAAGCAAATGGTGAAGGACCCGAGAAAATGGTTGCGCGAAGCTGAGAATCTTGCCGATGCGCGGGGCACCGATAATTACCGAGCCGCGGCGGATATACTGGCCGATTTGCGTGAAGCCGTTGGCGGACAGGATGGCGCGGATATCACGCGAAACCACGCGGCTCATTTGGTCAAGAAACATCCCACTTTGACACGCCTTAAATCATCGTTGCGAAAACGAGATTTGCTGGCCTAAAAAGTTGGTTTTCAATGGCCTGCGATCACTACCGCCCCAACCAAGCGTTCAACCATTTGGGTCGTCAAGGAGTTCTTTCAAACGAGCAGCCAACTCGTCAGGGAATTTGGTTAGCCAGGTAGCATCAACCATATCCAACGATATCATGTCCAGAAGATGCACCTGGTCCTTTCGCCTGAATGAATTGAGCTTCATACGTACTAGTGATTCGAATTGAATAGTGTCGAATTCGTTCGCGCGTTCGGTCGGCTCGATGTCAGGATTCGCTTCCAGTTCGTTTGGCCGCACCATTTCGCCGGCCAATACGACGTGAACCGCGTCTCTGGCCGAACCATCGGGACTTTCAACAAACATGTCCAATCCAGTTGTTTGCCGATAATGAAAACCGGCAGCCGTCATGGCTTGAATCATCTTGGGCAAATCATCAGGTCGGATCAAGATATCGACATCTCGTGTCGTTCGAACGGCCGCTTCGTCAACTTGTGCCACCCAAACTCGCACAGCGTACCCACCAACAACCGCATAGGGGATTTTTGCCGATTCAAGTGCGCGCACGGTCTTGCGCAATCGATCGTTCACTCGCTCCACGGCTCGCTCCATTCTGTCGTAGAGTTCGTCACCTGTGTACTTAAATTCAATCATTCTCAGCCTTCCTCGCTCTCAATTCTATCACAACCCCTGGTTGTTTTGAGTTACACTATTTTTACGGTCTGCGATGAAGTTGAATGATGTAGATGTCGCGGGTGTCATGACACCTGCAAGTATGGTCTTGTAGGTTTTCTGAGGTCTTTTAGCGAGTTGATCGAAACGCTGCCACTGCATGAAAACAAAGAGTTTGCCGCCGAAAAGTGGCAATTTGCTAGAGCAGTCGTATCCCGTTATGAGTCCCCTGCTCTAACCAACTGAGCTACCGGCCCCTGTAAAGCAGCATTCTACACGCTTTTTTCTGAGTGAGAATGCCTCGTTGAATCCCAAGAACATCAAGCGTGCCACAATCGAAGATTGCGCGTTTCATCAATTTTTACCGTGAATCACGCGATTCACTAGAGGGGCATTAGTCCCCTGCTCGCATTATCAGAGTCGGTAGCTCAAAATTGACGCCTCAACTATTCAGCGAATAAAAGCGGCGGGGATCGAACCTGCGTTTCGAGCGACGATACTCCGTTCATCGGCAATGACTTACGTCAGCGCATTCAACGGTAGGCGACAAAAGGCTTGTAATCCTTTTTCCTCGGATTCAACATCAAAATGCTTCGGGCGATGAAGCCGACGCAGTTTAGTGGGATACCATCCTTGCAGTCGACGTGTCGGACCGACGCGCGAACCGAGAGTTCGCAGTGACGCCGTAATCCCCCAAATCCCGGA
>CAMYNE010000205.1 GCA_947259675.1 uncultured Pirellulaceae bacterium | reverse complement strand
CCGTCAAATGGAAGCAAGCCAATTGTACTCAACCAGCCGTAACCGACGTTTGAATCATAGGGATTATCACTCACCCCGGCGTAATCCAGGTAGACAGGCGAAGTGTCCGTTCCAAAGTCAATTCCTGATGGTTCCTCGATGCCGGTTACCACGACCTCTTTGAACAGGATGTATTCGCCGGCTGATTCATCGGCAAAAACTTTGACGATGTAGGTTCCTGAAACTCCTGCGGTATGTTGAATAGTCCAGTTATCTACAGCCACAGAATTGCCAGAAGGATCGATCAACTCAATAAACAAATGGCTTCCGTTGGTATCGAAAAGGCGATTCTGGAACAAATGCGGTCCAGCCCCAGGAATCGAGGCTGTGAGAGTCAACTCGTCACCCGCCGAAACATCAAGTGAATATAGATCCTCGTCAAACAGATTGACATCAAAAACGAGATTGTCCAGTGGCACAACTTCCCCATCGATGCCGGAGGAGACGATATAGGCAATATCAGCCATCGGTCTGCTGATTGTCAGTGTTTCGCTTTCACCCATTTCGACAGGGCCGCTATAAACTTCCCCAATCAGATTACCGAATTCATTAAACGCGCGTAGCCACGCAGTATCTGATGCATCGTCCGATCCAACATCGATCGATACGGTTTGCTGTGGGATCTCAAAATCAGCTCTTAATTCGTCCGCACCTTGCCTCCAGAAAAATCCGAGGGCATCAGGATGTCGCGCAAACACAGCTTTGCCGGTTGGGGCTCCAAAATAGCTACCGTCATATGAATAAACACTTCCTCCCGTCACATTGTTTGAAAGCGTGACCGCAATGTACCAACGGTCCACGGCGGTTCCGAACGGAGCATCGTCAGGTTCCGCACCAATGATTCCCAAAGAAATAACGTTTCCAAATGCCGCGTCAACATTCGTGATATCTTGCGGCGTTACATCATTAGGCTCGAGATCGAATCCCGCTCCTCGCGTTACAATCAGATTGTATTCCGTATCACCCCTGACTCGAGCGAAGTACGTTTCCCCGCCGCCCTCAAATGAATCAACGACAGAATCAAGTTCACCGGTGCTTGTTCCTGAGTAAACCAAAGCACCAATCTCGTTGAAAATATCAAGCTGAACATTACCGTTACCGTCAACATTCGAGGCAACCGCGGTCGCATATTGACCGTTGGCAACATCAAACGTGTACCAGTCAGCAGCCGGCTCCGTTTCGACGATTTCGATCGCGTCGAATGCTCGTCCGTCATCGGGCAATGCGAAGTTGTCGTATTGTTGAAACTTCACTCGAAAGTTTTGATCGAGCGCAATTCCCGCCATTGCGGCTGCGTCGACCAAATCAATGCTGGCATCAACCCATTCGCCGGGATTTGAGCTCATGTTTGTCAAAATGGTGTACCAGTTAATACCATCATCACTGATCGCGATTCCGTCTCCATTGAAACTGCCCGAGAAACTTGCGGGAAGCGGATGCGTCTCGTCACCCCATTCGGCATTCGAAACCTTAAGCTGTGGATTAGCAATTGTGCTAAGATCAAAAGCCAATATTGCTTCATTGAGTGCATACCCGGAAGTCGTATCCATGACGAGGGCGTAGCTGCCGTCTGCAGCACCGTGAAGGGTGGTCAGTCTGATGCGACCGTTCCCAGTTGATGAAGTCGTCCATCCAGTACCGAGAGTTCCTGCTTCGAAGCTATCTGAAAAGACCATTGTTCCAGTTGGTAGTTCGGCAGCCAAAGATCCCACAACGGCCAGACGATCAACAAACGCGGATTGAGACGGCGTATAGTAACCCAACGATGAAGTTTCGAGGGATTGGGCAGAATTCATGTCTCCATTGTCTGCGCCACCATGGAACTCCAGCTCAGCATCGGCGTTAAGAAAGACGTCCAGAGAGTATTCACCAAACGTATTGTTAGCACCGTCGACGACGACGAAATAAAAGCCGCCGGCGACGACTGGAACGGATTGGAGGGCCGCGAGATTCCCTGTACCAGTGGTGGCTGCCACCGGGGCTCCCGCGGGGTCGTAAATCTGAATCCGCGGAATGAGGGATCCCTCTCCTACAACGACGGCGGTGAGGTTTTGAGCGTCGTCAAGTGGCACGATGTACGTGTCTGCAAATCCTAAATCAAAAGAATCCGTCCTTTGGACGCGGTAAATCATGGAACCCGTTGTTCCAACATCGACCGCAATCGGCAACAGCTCGACGTTTGGATCGTAGACGCCAACCGCATCCCAAGCTGCTTCTGTGGAATTACGTTCAGGTGAGTTAACTCCAAACAAATCAATGGCGGACTGAATCGCGCCAACTCGCGCGTCGGAGTATTGGGAATCGGGAGTCAGATAAACCGTCAAATTCCTGTAAGCAATCGCCGCGGCGTTCTGAATTCCAATTCCCTCAATGTCATAACTTACGTTTCCATCGTTGGTCCCGAATCCGCCCTCGGACAGCAAATAAAACCAATGATTTTGGACGCCGGAATTCGTGTGAACTCCGCCGAAGTCATCGCCTCCGGTATACCAATTCTCTCCAAAATAAGTATCCGGATCTCCCAAGGATTTCGGATCTGACAGGCTGCGAAGTGCCGCGCCGCTTCCAATGACAATTTCTTCGCCAACCAACCAGTCGTTGCTGCCGGTTGCAAAATGTTCAACTGCTTCACCAAATATGTCCGAAAACGATTCGTCCAACGCGCCTGATTCGAGGAGGTACTCCAGATTCGCTGAATAGTCGTTAACAGCATGGGAAAATTCATGTCCAACTACGTCAAGTGAAACGAGCGGAGTCAGGTTAAATCCATCGCCATCACCGAACGTTAGTACACTGCCATCCCAGAACGCCGTGTTCTGACCATTACCGTACGAGGTGAAAACCTGGAGTAGCCCACCACTATCGTCAAAACTGTTTCGCCCAAACATTTGCGCATAGTAAAGCATCGTTTGTTCGGCTCCCCAGTGAGCCTGAACGCCTGTATGCACGGAGGACGCCGTAAATGTATTCGAGATGCTTGTGATGTCCGTTGCAGAACCGTAGTTAGTGGATCCATTCATCGTGAAAGTCTGAATGCCCTGGGCAGCCTGCCTCAAGCGAAACAGGGCACCTGTATCATCGGCGGTAAAGTCAACGGTTCCGTTATAGAGACTGGTTCCTGATGCCGGCACGTCAAATTCATTGATCTGATCGTAAACCTGGACGATATCGCCATTGATCGCATCAACAAACACGTGCCCACGCGAAAGTGGCTGGACTGCATAAATGTCAAACTTATACGTTAGACGGTTTTCTCCCTCCGCGTTTTTCAGAATCACAGGCTGCCCAGCAGGAATTTCGAGATCTTCCATCTGGTCGTGGGGAGCTTCAGGCGAATGGAAATGCCCCGTGCCCAACGAAGCTGAAGATTCCCAGGCATAGATTTCGGCACCCACGTAATCAAGGGCCACGGTAAGGGCCTCCGATTCGGTGAGTTCGGCTTGTGTCGATATCTCGCCAACGTATTTGTAATCGCCACTCAATCCAACCAATTGGCCGCCAAAAACATGGGCTTTGTAAACCCCAGCTTCAACCGGAATTCCGTGATAAAACTGCTGATACTTTAAATGAGCGAAACCAAGGCTGTCGCGATCAAGATCAATCAAGCGCAGTTGTTCGTTATGATCCAACTGGAGATGCGATCGCAAGATCTCCATACGTTGTTCCACAGGAGCAGGTTCATTCAACTCGAAGTAAAGACTTGTCGGTCCGGCAATCCCGGTTGCTAGACTTGAATTCACTAAACCGGCTAATAACTGTCGCGGCTCAAGAGTTTGATAATCGAAATAATGACCCAGTTTGTTTTGCCTGGATCGTGAAGATACGACACGCTGACGAATGTTCATTTAGAAGCCTTTCGAGAAAGGTGAGTTCGTTCCATCGAACTTTGAGCGAAAGATAGGAAGGAATAAGGAATCATTTGCTGTTTGCGGGTTCACCGCAGGAGGAGAATTCCCGCAACAATGTCCCGGCAGTATACGTGCTGGCTTATCAGACGCAAAGCGAATCGGATTAATGGTCGAGATTACGCCGCTGCAGATGATATTGAGCGGCAAATGTGAAGTAAGAATGTGATAATGCGACGACTTTTAAGAGTGAAAGCATTTTTGCGAGACCGGGCAAGCAAGCTGCTCACATCCGTGGAACAGGCGTTCGCAATGGTTCAATACGCATTTGGCCAGTTTTTGGAGTTCCCTAAATCGCCACATCTCGCAGACTTTGTCAGGAGCCCGTCCTCAATAATCGCTACAGTTTGCCGGCGAAGCCAACTGTAATGACCCTCAGCGACGCCCTTCAATCAATTCCCACGACAAAAATTGCTATCGATCGATGGTTTTCCATCCAAAGGGTTGTGACCAGGCCTGTTCCTTTTGGCCTGGAAACGAGGGGTCTGCGTGTTCACGACTGGACGTCACGACCGCTCGGACAAAAAGTTCATCTCCGGTAAGCTGATAGCTCGGTTCAAGCGACGCTGAGGTCGCCAGGACCGCGCCAACGTCTTTTGAATAGACACGAGTTGCGCGAATCGGGTTGCTCTCGGAATCAAGTTGGACGACTGATCGTCTGACATAATTCGACTTCGTTCCAATAAACTGTGTCGAATATGTCGCTCCAGCTTGAGCTTTGATTTTTAGCGAGAACGTATTTCGCTGCTGGTCGAAGTGGATCGATTGAAGTTCGATACCGCTCGAACTGTAAAAATCACCCTGATTCATAGCTTCAATTAGCGACCGCGGATCGAGTTTTTCTGTCCGAACCATCACCCACCCGCGACCTGTGTGGCTTCCGGGACAACCGTGATAGTTGTGACTATCGTCGGTTGCCAAGCCAAACATTGGTTTGGCTTTAAACCGATCAAGGCGTATTGTGTTGACGATGTCCCACATTTTTTCTACGCCGGGCCGAGTCTCGTCGCCAAGATGATTTACGCTGGGATGACCGTTATACAACTCGAAGAAGCGTTCATTGGTAACTCCTGCCAATTCCTCGGCAGTAACTGCCCATCCAAAATTCGGATGATTCAGGTGGACCAGGATCGGTTCGCCATTTTGCCTCGCTTGTTGCTCGGCGGCCCGGAGGTTGTTGTTGATCGCTTCTGGAACGGTTGCGCCACCAATTGGTGAAATCACCGCGCTCAAATTGGTCGCGTTCAAGTGAACCGGAACGCCTTGCGAGCGGTCGCTTATCTCTTCGCCTTCGATCAGCAAGAACTTGCCCGGAGCTTCGAGTTTTTCTCGAAATTCATTGAGGGGCTTTAATCGTACCTGTCTTTCACCTTTTTCCGAATTTGGTTTCTGGCGCGTCT
>CAMYNE010000204.1 GCA_947259675.1 uncultured Pirellulaceae bacterium | reverse complement strand
TCCGGCGGCGGCAATCGTGGAGGCTGCGGTTCCGGTTGTCCCGGTGCAGGATGTGGTTGCTCCGGCGGCGTCAATGGTTGCCCAGGCGGTGACTGCGGTTGCTCCGGCAGTTGTGACGGCAGCTGCGGCGGTAGCTGTGGGGGCGGATGCGGCTACAACCCGGGTCCTGGAGACGGTAACTTCGGTGCAGGTTTTTACGGCGGCTACGGCGGAGGAAAAGGTGGCGGCGGACCATTTATTCCCCGTCCCGAAAGAGGGTTGATCGGCCCTCCTAGAACACCTGGCCGCCGACCCGGCTACTTAGGTAGATAATACTCTGGTGGATAAAACCGCGGTTACTCCGGATACTGACGCGTTTTGAACACCAGTTACGAAACTGATCCCTGGTAGTATCTCGAATGCTACAAAAAAGCGTGATTTTTTCGCGTGGCCGAACCTTGGTTCGGCCTTTTTTGTTGGTAGTTCGGGTTAGGAACGGTTCGTCATGGCTGACGGAGCCGTGCGTCAAACTGACAACAACATTAAAAAAACGGCGACCAAAAATGATCGCCGTTTTTGTTAGCTCGAATATTCTTCGATTAGAGCGAGTTTGGTTTAAGTTTGGAGTCTTTTCGTCGGTTTCGCCCGGCAATCAGAGCACCACAACCCTATCCATCCGTCGACACGCACTAGAAATCGCTTTCGTCTGGTGCGAAACCTTGCCCCATCGCCTGGGTTGCTGCCTGGATGAGTCGCAGCACTCCGTCCTGAGCATCGAATCTCATCTTCATGCCATTTTTTGTCATCGAAGACGTAAGACCAAGTCGATCGTTTCCGGCTTCTTCCAGTTTTTTAGCCATCATTTCGACCATCTCATTGTTTTCGATACCGGCGGCGAACTTCATAATCGGCGCCAAGTAGATATTCCACTGCATGGCCACGTGCGATTTATTCGTCCCAGCCGCCGAATTGTCCATCGCTTCTTTCAGTGTCGCCAGCGGATTGTTTCCGACCGCGAGGTAAAGTGACTTTTCGCCAATTCCAAGGATCACGGTTACTTCTTCGCCCAAGTTAGCGATAAGCTCTTCTTCGTCTTCAGGCACTGTGAAGACGAGAGTGTGCAACGTTACACCCTGATGGCTGCCCGAATTGAATTTGATTTGAAGGTCGTCACCCAGCTCGTCTTTAACAATCGAGATATTGTCTTTAACGAGTTTTTCAATCTTGCCCGGGTTAACAACTTGAGACCCCATCGCCAAATTGACATCACCTCGTTTGACCTTGGCAATAATCCCGGAATCCAAGACGCCTTCGTCGAGAGTCTGTTCAATCACTTCGATCAATTCGTCTGCCGCTTGTTCGACTTTTTTGAGGTCTTCGTCTGAGATGTCGCCATCGACTTCCAGCTCTTCGATTCCCTGCTCGCGAAGCTGACTAATCATCTTCTTATAATTTTCAGCATCTTCGGGGAGAATCGTGAAGCAGCTATTCATATTGAAGGCACTATCTTCATTTACAAATCCTGAGAATCGAGTTGGTTTTCCATTGGCTGTCGCCTCACAACGTTTGGCAAAAGTCGAGCCATCCAAACCGGTCATTTCGATATCGAAGTACATCGACTTGGATTCTTTATCGGCCGCAAATCCGAGGACCAGACTGTCGGTCTCCTGAATCATGCTCTCGAGCTGCTTCATCTGGATGTCGAGATTACCCTGCTGTAATCCGCCGGCAAAATCTTCGCCACTGTTTTCCATCTGTGCCAATTGAGCTTCATAGCCTTCTTTGATCATGTCGATGGCTTGCTCACGTAACGACTCAGGAATTCGCTGACCGAAAACTTTTGCCGACATGTTGTACGTCGAAGGCAGATCACCCAGAAACGATTGAGGATCCTCAGGAATGTTCTCAAACATCGTCGCTTTATCAGACAAGAACGCGTAACCGTTGGCTTCTTTCACGAGAATTTCTTGATCATTGTCGGTAATGATCGTCGCAAAGTCATCGCCTTCTTCGACTTGCCCCAAATTGTTTGAAATTGTATTGAGGACATCTGACATATTCTTCACAGGAATGAAACCGAGCCAGTTAGGCTGTGGAGTTTCTTCATCAAAGTACAACAGGATACCGGCAGCCTTTTCACTGTGGACGCCCTTCAGAAATTGGTCGGCCTGTACGTTAATCAGAAAAGCCATCTGGCCAAAACCTGCGGCGTCAACCAGATACTTCGCATCGGCCAATTGTTCCGTAATATTGGCCACCGAAACAACAACCGCCGGTTCCGGCGGGCTTTGCGCAAACGCCTTGATTGGCATTAACGCAGCTACGCCTATGACAAGGCTGGTAAATACGTTTCTACAAATTGTCTTCACTATGATTCTCCAACTGTGGATTGCTCTGAGTCGATGCTGTCGACGAAAGGATCGGGACAGTCGAAACGACGGGGTGTCGTTAGCCCGTCAATTGTCCGACCGATCTGAAACGCTTGCAATAGGTTGTTCAGCGATGCAAACAGGCGACTCTTCGAAAATTAGCCCTTAGCGGCGATGGTCGATGCTATCTTAAAGACCAACCCCACCAATACATTACATAAATACCTTGGGCCTGGACGTGGAGTTTCAGCGAAACCCGCATTCGAATCGCCGATCACGCATGCCGAGAACGGCTGGCCACGAAACTTGGTCGAAATGCACAGATTCTACGCAGAATTATCGAATAACGTTGCCCACAATCGCATTAGCGGGACAGTTCATGTATCCCAAGATACGGAAGCGTTGGATTAACGTTCTCGATAGACGATACGACCCTTCGTCAGGTCATAAGGGGAAAGTTCAACACGAACTTTGTCGCCAGGGACGATTCGAATGAAGTGCTTGCGCATTCGTCCGGCTACGTGGGCCATCACCTCGTTGCCCGTTTCCAACTCAACTCGAAAACGAGTGTTGGCAAGGGCCTGGGTGACGGTGCCTTCAACTTCAATAGGTTCTTCTTTAGCCATGAATTCTCCAAAGGACTCAAACAACTCAAACCGGGCGGTCTGAATGCTCTATCTTATATTCGAAGGCACTAAAAAGTCCAGAGCAGCTAAACCGGGTTGGGCAATCCCGATAAAGCGGTCGCAATTGCAGATTCAATGAAATCGGCGCTTTCGAGTCCAATCGAAAACCGAATCGTTCCTCCGCTAATCCCCAGCTTGGCAAGCTGGCTTGAGTTGAGATTCCGATGGCTCGTCGTAAACGGATGGCTGAGCGTTGTCATCAGTTCACCCAACGACGGACAAAACGGAATCTCTTTCGTCGCCTCAATAAACCGCGTTGCTCCTTCAATGCCGCCGTTGACCTCGATCGTAATCATATTGCCAAAACAGGTCTCACCGTTGAGCGAACTAAACTGCCTGACGGCAATCGCGCGATCGGGATGCGATTGCAACCCGGGAAACGCGACGTCCAGAATCTGGGGGTGGCTGCTGAGTCGTTCAGCCAGAATTTTTGCTGTATTTGCGGCACTGGACATTCTCAAAAACAGAGTCGACACGCCTCGCTCGGCCAACCAACAATCAAATGGACCGCTGGTCATGCCCCAGGAACTTAGGGCCGCGGGAACTCGCTCCCAAACGGCTTCCGTTCCGCTCAATAGGCCCAATGTTGTATCACCGTGACCATTCATGATTTTGGTCAAGCTTTCAACAACAAGGTCCGCTCCGAAATCAAAAGGCCGACACACGATCGGACTGGCAAAGGTATTGTCCACCAGTATCAGAGCATTTCGCGATTTTGCAATTTCTGCCAACGCCCCAAAATCGACGACTCGCAATTTCGGATTCGAAATTGTTTCCACAACCAACATTCGCGTATTCGGTTGACACTGTTCGGAAACCTGGTCGAGATTGCAAAAATCCGCGAATGAAAACTCAATCCCAAACCGCGAAAGTTCCTGCTCGACCAATATCGCCGTCCGTCCATACAGGCGATGACTCAGCAAAATGTGGTCGCCGGTACCCAGTTGCGATATCATTGCCAACGAGATGGCCGACATCCCGGAAGAAGTGACGACCGCGTGGGACGAATTCTCGCCATGCAATCTTCGACATTTTTCTGCAAGTGCGGCAGCATTTGGATGCCCGTCTCTCTGATAGACATAACCGGGTCTCTTTCCGCCTAGCCGTTCATCGGCTTCGCGGGGCGATTCACACAGATAAGCGGTCGAAGTATGGATTGCGGGTCGCGAGGGCAGACTGCCAAACAGAGGGATTTCAGTCTGCTCCGAACAGATTTCTTGTGGTCCGCGTTGCATGGTATTCATTCCGGTTCTTGTTTTGAAATGCAGATTGACGTAAAGTTCGCCAGCAAACCATCCGTTCCGCTATTCCGAATGTCATCAATATAAACCCACTCGATCGGATCCTGAATTGGTCGACCAAACCACCGAAAAAAACGTGGCCACCCACCAACCTCGTCGGATTCTGTCCTTATTCGACGCGGTTTGCATTATTGTCGGCACCATTATTGGGTCGGGAATTTTTAAGACAGCACCGTTAATCGCACAAAACGCAAACAACTTCGCGCTGTTGATTTTTTTGTGGATTGCCGGGGGACTTGTTGCATTGGTCGGTGCTCTTTGTTTCGCGGAACTAATGACCACCAACCAAAATGTCGTCGGAGGCGATTATGTCTATTTGAAGAAAGCCTATGGACGACCGATCGCGTTCATGTTTGCCTGGGCGGCATTTTGGATCATTCGGCCGGGCAATATTGGAGCCATGGCGATGATCTTTGCGCAATACTTCAACCAGATTTTGCCTGGTGGCGAGTATTCGCAGGTGCTTTATGGACTTGCTGCGGTGATGCTGCTGAGCGTTACGAACCTGCTAGGTCTAAAACAGGGAAAGGTCCTGCAAAATCTGTTAACGACAGCCAAAGTACTTGGAATTCTGGCCATTGTTGTACTGGCCGCTTTACGACCTGCTGAGCAACTGAATTTACCCGCTCCGAATTCGGCGAGTGGTTCGATCTGGTTGGCGATGATCCTGATCATGTTCACCTATGGGGGCTGGAATGATATCTCGTTTGTTACGGGTGAGATTCGAGATCCAAAACGCAATCTATTTCGCAGCCTCTTGATGGGAACGCTTACGGTAACTGCCATTTACGTCACCGTGAACATCGCATTTGTTGTCGGTTTAGGCTACGAGGCGATGGCGAATTCCCCAGCCGTGGCGACCGATCTGACTCGACAAGCACTAGGGGCCGATTCCATGTTGGGTCAACGCAGTGGGCAGTTGATTGCGGCGTTGGTTTGTATTTCTTGCCTCGGCGCAATCAACGGGATGATTCTGACCAGCCCAAGAATTTACTATGCCGTCGGACGCGACCTGAAACCGTTG
>CAMYNE010000203.1 GCA_947259675.1 uncultured Pirellulaceae bacterium | reverse complement strand
CTATAAGCCTCTTTTACGTTCCTACCTTGGAAAAGGTTGGGCCTCGAGAATAGCTAATCTATTAACATCTTTCCGAGAGTCAACACGCTGAAGCATTTGTTTTCATAGAATCTGGGCTTTTCTGGAACCGTATGGTTCTCAGGTCATATTGATTCGCCGCAACCCTCCGTTCTAAACAAGATTTCCACCAGTAACTGACTTTGGGGATGCATGGAACAAGCACTGAACGGTAAAATTCGCCCCTTCCCTGGGTGTGGTGCAGATCACAAAGCCTTTCCTTCCCCAGAGAAAGCAGCCGCAGTGGATCACAAAAGCGGGCCGCTAAGGGCGGATTCTGCACTGTTGGCATGGCCCAACACAGTAGTTCGATTGTTCATCGGTCGTCAGGGCACGACCTTCGCCACAAGAACAAGGCACGACCAGGCGCGAACTTCTGGGCGATCCCAGCCCATCAAATCAAAGCCATTCGGACAGTCTATTCATAAGCTGTCAATTCATTGAAAGTCGTCTCGACAAGAGGTATCTTAACAATTGAGCGGTGACGACGGGTCCATGTACCGGGAAGTGGACTTTGCCCCGGGGCGTCAGGACTTGCTAAATGCACACAATCCTGTTTTCAAGAGCGCCATCCACATTGTCGCACCGCTCACTTTTTGCGCCGTTACAAATTGGTGGACGACAGCTTCACGAATTTTTGCCTGCCGGCGAGAGCATTTTTTTGATCAAAACAATCTGCCCCAGATGGTAGTGGCAATGCTCGATCATCCCGTGAACATTTCGGTAATAATTACCGTACTTTTCGTCCGCCATGTTTTCCCAAAGCTTACTTTCTGGCAACTGTTCAATCAGGCTGGCAAAGTCTTCGGCATCCGTCCAAGTCTTATCCAACAATTTTTCCCAGTCTTCCCGAGATCGGATGGGTGGAAGGTCAAAACTATATTCATCTTTGGCATCGAGTGGTCCACCCTGCAATACCTTCAAGACCGCACTTACGTAGTAATTCATGTGGTAGACGAGGGTCGCAATGGTATGAAAAGAATCCACTTGCGTTGTTGCTTGTTGCCAAGTCACGTCGGCCAACTTGTCTTTAAGGTTTGACGACGTCCAGTTTCCTCCAAAATACACTTCTCTAAAGTGTTGTGCGATTTGCACGGTCAATTTCATTTGCGGCACGTTCAATCTATTTTCTTGTCACGACTTCAGGAGTCAGCCTTCGTCACACCCGACAACGTACTTCCGGAAATATTCTCGGTCGTGACGAAGACACTAGATGGATAGCGCCATACTCGGTCTCTCGCACGGAAAAACACGATGTTCCACGCAGCTGTGAGCGGCAAGGCGCTAGCCGCCGGTTCGATACAGAAAAACCGGCGGCTAGCGCCTTGCCGCTCATAGATAGTGGCGCTGTCCACTCGTGACTGACGTTGGTGTGACCAAGATTCCAAAGCGCTAAAAGTCCGGGTCTTCTTTGGTCTTATCCGAATCGTTGTTTTTCATCGGCGCGCAGAAGGTCGAGATTTTTTGACTTAGCTGCTTGATCTGATCGGGAATCGGGAGCGCTTTGGAAGACTCTTCTGAATCATCTTGCGGAGTCTCAACATCCAAAGATGCCTCGGCTCGCTTAACGACTTCCTGTAGATTTTTCGTCCTTTCCGATTCCTCGTCTTGTGAAGGGCGTTGACTGAAAGGGTTTATTGGCGGCGTCGCTTGTGTTTGATCCGGAGCTGTTTGGGCTTCGGAAATTTGTGGAATTTTGGAACTGGATGCTTTGGCCGCGGCGATTTGTTGGGCTCGAATGCGTTGTACGATCTCATCCACTGACACCTCTTCAGCCGAGTTTTTCTCGGCCTGAGGCTGTTCGTTGGCGGAACCTGTTTGCGGTGAATGCGTCTCAAAACGGGCTAAGGACTCGGAGGATTCCACAATGATCTCATCAACCGGGATTGTTGTGTCCGGCAATCGCGGCATAGGAGGTTGTTGTTCCGCCGCTATGGTCGCGTCCGTTCCCTCGTCCGGTCGCGTTAAATCGATCGGTCGAAGATTGTCTTTGCGTCGTGATTGTGCATCGTTCGGGTCAATCGAGATCGTCGGCATGTCTAAATTGGATGTCGTCACTGTCTCAATCCTTGATCCGGTTTCGATTTCCGAATCGATGTCGTGCAGCTCCTCGACTTCCCAGACAGATTCGTGCGGTCCATCAGTTTCCGATCCGGTCTCAAGCGGCTGGTCTACTTCCGGGTTGGCATCGTACGGTTCGTCGACGGGCGCAAATGGTGCGTTGTCGGCAATTGCTTCAACATCGAAAACTCCAGGATCTGTCTTTTCGACGACCTCTGTCGGCCAGGCGGCGCTCACTGTTTCGTGGACATCGAATTCAGGCTCTGATCCGGTTTGCTTGTCACCGGTTTCGGATGATTCAACGTCATCCTGCTCAGTGGAGTCGAGAGGAGGAGTTCGAGGTTCATTACTCGTATAAGTCTGATTTTCGAGTGCAGTTTCACCGATGGAAATCTGAGAGAATTCGTTGGAAATGAGCGTTTCATTTTCTTCAGAATTTTCGACAACGGAAGTCGGCACCTGATTCGCCTGATTGTCAACTGAATCCTTAAAGTTCGCCATCATCGATTTGATTTTGTCCGTGACCGTATCGACGGTTGTCTTCACCATCGGTACTGCAGCCCTGATAATAGAATCTTCGGCGCCCTTGCTGGAAGCTATTGGAGCAGTAACTTGAGGGGAGTGCGGCGATTGTACTTCAGGCTCTTCAGTTGGGACTTCGCTGGAAAACTGAGGTGACTGCGACGAAACTTGAAAATGCGATTCCTGATCGCGGTTTTCGAACGGCGGCGCGACAAACATTACGAGCCCCAACCCAAGCAAGAAACCGCCGATTGCGCCTGCCCCCACGATCACGCGTTTTCCAGGACCATCGGGTCTCGTGGCCACCTGTGGCTCACCAACAGGGGTGAGCAGGTTTACGGCCGATGCGCCAAGGGCCTGAATCTGGGCCAAGTCCTGTCTTGCCTGACCGAGGACTTCACTCTTCTTTTGCACTTCCTGTTCAAGTTTGTCATAGGCGACACGAGAACTCGATAGCCCGCTCAGTCGTTTTTCATACTCCGTTTCGTAATGTTTAAGTTTGTCCGCGCGGGATTGGGCAACTTCAATCTGGGAACTGAGTCCGTGAATAGAAGCATAGATCTCTTTGAGAATCTGGAGCTTAATGTCCCTGATGATTTCCTTGGCCGAGATCACATCCACATGTATTTCGGTAAATTTTCCCCGTTTTTCGGCCAGCTCCAACTCGGCTTTACTCAAACCGACCACCAGCTGATTCAACCTGGGTTGCATGGTCAAAAGCTCGCTGGACGTGACCAAAAATTGCTTCGGCTCTTCAATCGCCTTGATCAGGAGTTCTCGTTGTTTCAGGGCCGAATCAACCTTCTCAGCGGCCACACGTTGCTCTTTGCGAATTTCTGCAATTGTCTGTTGCAATGAACCATCGCCTGATTGCTGATCGTTGAATCCTCGCATCGTGCTCAAATCAGCTCCAAAGCCAGCATCCATTTCTTGCAGCTCTTTGGCAGAATGCTCAAATGAAGCTTTGGCGGATTCCACCGCTTGTTCAAGTTCCTTTACCATGCTGTTGACTTTGAGCGTGCGAACTTCACTCAGTTTTTGATCGATTTCGTGCAACATCAATTCGATGAATTCGCGAGCGCGTTCGCGAGTCGATTCTTTCGTGTTCAGCAAGATTATTTCTGTCTTACCGAATTCAGCCCCGTTCGGCGCGGCGATCGTAATTCGACCCTGCGTTCGCTCAATCATTTTTTCGCTGGGCCAGTCACTTTTTCCGATCATCATCGAAGATGGAGGACCAAGCTTTTTCAGTGCGTTGCGGATGACCTGCGGCTTGCGCGCAACCTCAAGAATGGTTTCTTGAGCCAACTTCAATGATTCGAGCGATTCGAATCGCCCCGGCTTGAACGATTGTCCAGTCAAGTCATCCCGAATTGAAAGTGATTGGCTGGCCGTCCACGTATTGCTCTTTAAAACCGAATAACCAATCGCCAAAAACGTGCAAACAACCGTGGGCACGATGATCAACATTCGAAAATTCGAAAACGTCGAAATGAGGTGCTCAAGTCGGTCGCGGGCAACGTTGGTTGAATTCGAATCATTCATTTCGTTTGTCAATGGTTTTGATATATTTTGACTTGCGTCGATGATCCAGCAACTTTGATAACAGCGCAGCCCTGCTGGAGACGCATGTATTCTTATATTCGAATTTCGTTCTACGCCTCTGTACGATCAATCGGCAAAATCGCCAAATACTTGCGATTCGTTACTTGCGGCAATAGCTGACAATGATGCTGGCAAAAATGCGAAAGCACTAAAAGGAATTTTTGCTGTCAACAGAGAATTGCCACGACTCCGTCGCGAAAGATACATCAAAAATTGAACTGGAATCCCGTCAAAAGAAAGAACCCTTCTCGGCGTCTTCCATCTTGGGCATTCTCAATCCAGTTTTCAAAGGATCCCGAAACGTATACATCGATTCGCCGATTGACTGGCCTGATATGTTTGGCAGTGATTCGGTGAGTTGTTTCATCATGGATCGGATCGCCCACCGGATTAGGGTGAAACTCGCCGTATTGAAAAACGGTGGTGCCCGGGTCTCCTCGCCAAATGACGTTCGAGTACCATCCCCAACCAGTTAATGGATTATTCAGCCCATTGTTGAGCTGGCGATTGTAGATACTTCGTCCCCAATCGATATCGTCGAGATTGAAACCAGGCCGGCGAAGGCCGTATTCGTTGTAAATCCACTCGGTGGATAGGGTCAATCGGCCCCTTCGAAACGCCAAGTCGATTCCAGCGTAGTTGTTGAATTCCTTTTGGCCTTCGCTCCCGATTCCATCTTGCCATTTAACCGAGGCACCTCCCACAAGGTTATCCGTTTCAATTCCAAGTCGCGCAACAATTGCCTTTGACGAGTTTGTGTCGAGCCCTTTGCTTCCATTGGTAATTGCAGCAGCCAACCGCCAATGATTGGGTTCGTAACGAAGCTGCAAACCGGTCTCGCGAAACAGGATCGCCTCGGTTCGAATAAAAGGTGCATCTTTACGGGCGTTTCCAAAAACAGGGGCTTCAAGACGTCCAAACGGCGTCACGAATTTGCCCGCGTCAAGCGACCAATTCTTGCATCCCAGCGTGATAAACAGCTGTGAAATCTCGAAGCTGTCGACGTCAAAATTATGGCTGAACGATTCCCGTAATGCGTAATCCGTAAGAACGTTTTGATCAAACGGTTGGTTGAAATAGAGTTCACCCGTAAACGCCGTCATGAGATGCTTTTGTTCGTAAA
>CAMYNE010000202.1 GCA_947259675.1 uncultured Pirellulaceae bacterium | reverse complement strand
CGGGGCCGCGGGTTAAGCACCCGAGTCCCTGATTGCGGTTTTAGTACATGAGTCAAAGGACGATTTACGACTGTCCGACAGTGATGCAGGCGACAGGGACGCGCGAACCCAATTATGATCAGTTTTGCGAGCGTGTCATACGCGCGGCAAAACGACGCCCGAAATTCATCCGGGACGCACAGAGTTGGAAGAAGATGTTGCGGCAAGCTCCTGCAAGTTTTTGTAACGTGCTGACGAAAACCGTTCTACCGTGGATGAATTGGCACATTCGGCGACCTTCGGAAGCTGCCAAGCCAATTTACGAGATCGAGGCGACCTCCACGATTCCAGTGTGGGGAGTTTTGCGTGTTTCCTTCGGCACATACGCGCGCTTCCAACTGATCGTCACCGTTCTGTGCAGAGATACAGTGAAAGAAAAACGACGACATACGAAACGACCGGAAATAGAAAAAGCCCTAAGTCGTTAGGACTTAAGGCTTTGCAAGTGGGCGGTATTGGACTTGAACCAGCGACCTCCACGATGTCAACATATGCGGTGGATTGCAAAAACACGAAGTTTTCCAAGGAAAACCAAATTGTAGCATTCTCCTGAATGTCTTCAATTCTCTTGAATCGACTCGTTTATCACTGCAAACTCTGCAACAAGTCTGCAACCTTACTTGAGCCGAAGATCAAAACTGAGTTGCAAGAATCCACTAAGGCAAATTGCATTCGAACGATGAATTCGACGCAGTTTCAATAGTTGCCGATCACACCTTCGGTGTGTCGGACCGGAGCGTGTTAGCGGATGTCTATTCCGTCGTTGGACGTCGCAGACTAAACATTATCCAAGTCGAGTCCGCCACGCACGATCCGGATGATCTCTACACCACCTTGGGTTGCCCTGAAGAAAATCACGTACGTGCCACTCGTGAAACTTCGGCACGGGCCGTGATTCCTGGACTTGCGTGCCTGTCCCATTTCTGGGTTCGCCGCGAGTGTGGCGCAAACTTCTTCGATCTTCTCGACCCACTCATACGCAGCGACAGGCTTGTCTCGCGCGATGAACTCCGAGTACTCGAGCAAATCTTTCGCGGCGAGCTTGGAGTATCTGACTCTAGCCATTACGACTGCTGATCTTCGATGGCATCGATTCGTCGGCGTGCCTCTGCATACACGTCCTCCGCGTCGATGGATTCGCCATGATCCAATTCGTCTATTCCCGCTTGAATGTCCGCATGGAGTTTGTCGCGGGCAATTACCAATCGAATACCTTCGGCAACCACCTCTTGCTCGTTCTGAAATTTGCCCTGTGCAATCAATTCTTGCACAATCGAACCGTAATCACTAGGGATTTCGGTACTCATACCGTTCTCCGGGTTTTGCGACATCCAACATGGGTTTTGCGTAGCGGCCCTTCGGGCACACCTTCAACGTGGTGCTGACCTCGCTTCCATTATACAATCAAACCTGATTCAAACCACCTTCGCTTCGGTCGCGTCGGTGTCGAAAAAACCTTCCGTTGTTGTGTAATAAGCCTGCAGTGATTTCGCTCAGAAATTTTCGCCAACGAGATTCATCGGCAGCTTCTAAAACTGCGCCTGGGCGATGTGCCCGAAGCGCCCAAGTGAATCAAAAAACGGTCGTTAGCTGACCAACGATTCAGGCTGATTCCTTCGCCTCTTCGGCTTCCAAACGGGCAGCAATCGCTTCAAGAGTCGCCAGGTCGGCCTCGGCGGTGGCAGCGGCTGCAAATTCGATCGCCGCGACGGCGTAGCTTTCAGCTTTGTCCGCTCGGTGTTCGAGTTTGCTAATCTCGCGATTGGTTTTCCACTCTTGAATCTGGGTGTCGATTTCTGCCTTTTTCTCCTGCACCCGCTCTTCGAGTGTTGCTCTGGAGTCAGCGATTTTTTGCATGTTCTGTTCATGTTGCGCCTTGGCAGCGTCAATTTTTGCGCGGATCGTCGCTTGGGCCTCCTGGGGTGCCGCTTTGATACTCTCGCCTACTTTGGTCAAGTGGCTTTCAACGTTGGTCAATTGGACACGAAGGTTCTCACAAAATTGATCAATTTTTTCACTCATTGAATTCTCCAAAAAAGTTTCAAGTTAGTTTGTGCTGGAATCGTCTCGTTAATGTTTGTTCGTTGGTTGAGGCGTTGATCGTATGACGTTGTCTATCCGACTTCGACATCCTAACGATTCGACGACACGGATAGTTGATTGGTCTTGACTGCGTCCATCTGTGCGCGCAGAGACTCAAAATCTCCGACTCTAAAAACGGTCCAGCCATTTTCGATCGACAGCTTCACTTGTTCTTGTGGGTTTTGAGCTTCCATGTCCAAGCCCTGCGGCAGCATGTCAAACAACTCATCTGGTACCTCATCCCAAAAGCTGGAAATCTCGTCCGTCAGCTTATCCGTGGTTATGGATGGATATATCCAGATTTCAAAAGGAGCGTCTGCAATCACAGCGGTTGGAGCCGAGCGCTGTGAACCGGGAGAGGCCACGCGAACTTGCAGGTAATCGTTTTTCTTTGAGACTTGGCGTTTGCCATAGCCTTGTTCTATTCCCATCGCCGCAAGGGTTTCATCCATCTTGAATGCTTCGTTGATCGTGGGAATCATTTTTTGTATTTCTTTGTCCGCCTCCGATGAAAGACGTTCTTCGATTTCGCGCTTTGCAGATGCTTGAGCTTCAGGCATTTTTTTGTTGGCCACGCGGGTCGCGACGCGACGAATCACACGTCGGCCGAGACGGCGTTTGGCGTCGAGGCACTGAACCGATATACAAACGTTTGCAGTAGCACAAGACGGCAACGCGTAAAAGCCATGCTCGTCATCGAGACCGAGGCCAATGTCCAACGTGAACGGAATTTGGCCGTAAACTTTGGCTACGATCGGCCCGGCATCGGCCGAGAGTGACACATCGTTTTGGCCTGCGATCCGAATCGGTATTCGCGTGTCTGTGCCTGAGTCGAAGTCCAACGCGACGTTGGCGTTTACCAGTGCTGTTCCGGAGACAGATGCTTTTTGCATGTTCTTGGAAAACGGAACGTTCCTATTGACGTTCCGATTTACAACCAATTCCAATGTTTTCCTGTTGATCCGGAATTCGATGACACGGTCATCAGGATTCTGTGGGCTCTTCTCGGTTTCCTGCGTGAGAACCGGTGCCGGCATCAGCAACAACAAAACAGAAAGGGCTTTGATCATCATTGTTTGCATTTGAATGGTCACTGGACAACTGCCTTTCTATTTCTTCAGGTCGGCATCACCCAACGCTTTAGAGTTTCATGTATTCGCCGAATCCAACTCGGCCGGATGGTGTTTATGCATTTTTTCCAAACAGGCCGGAGTCCAAGTTTGCAAGGCCCTCGCGAATCCGAGCCATCGATCGCTGAGTCGTTTCGTATCCGATGACAGACATCTCTGGTGCCTTGACGAATGCTGTTGGATCGATGTGACTGACGTCCGGCGCGATAATCAAATCCGCCGCCCGCGCACCGACCTCACCGAGATTGTGGGCCTGGACCTGAAGGCATCGCATCAACGTGGCGACGATGCCCGGCATCTTCATTTTCTCTTTTGGTGTGGACGGCGTGTTATCGCCGACTTTGTGTTCGACATGTTCTGAAACGTCGACACCGATAACAAAATTGCAGCCATCTTTGACCAGCAAATCACAAGGCAAATTGTTTACAAATCCCCCGTCCATCAATAGCATCCCGTCGCGACAAATCGGCTCCGAAAGAATGGGCAGGTTGATACTTTCCAGGATCGAGTCGACTGCATCTCCGGTTCGGCGTATGACCGCTCCGGCGGAAATCAGATCGGTGGTCACCGTGCTAAGCGGAATGGGGAGTTGCTCAAGTCGCCAATCATCAAAATATTTCCGCAACATCGGATCCCATTGATTGCCCCGATACTTCCGCAGAACAAAGAATCCGTCTCCCTTCGGCAATTTTTTATAGATCGAACCGGGTTCGAGATCTTCGGTAAAGTGTTCGACCCCCCAATCGGGCGTCAATCCCGAGCAGTACACGACACCCGTTAGGACACCAGCGCTGGTGCCGGCTATACGGTCAATCGTAATACCTGCTTCATCCAGTGCTTTAAGCACACCAAGGTGCGCCATTCCATGGGCCGCTCCTCCGCTCAGCGCGAGCCCAACGGAAACGCCTCGTAGATAATGCACGATTCGGGTAACACCTTGTTTGCGTAATCGAGCCAGTTCACCGGTCTGTGCCAAATGAACTTTGAAGTCGCGCTCCACGAGTGACGAAAGCTCTGGGACCAACGGCACAATCTGCTCATCGTCCTTTAATACCCAAACGAAATGAGTCTTGGATTTCCAGGATGGAGTTGCCAAATACAATTGTCGTAATTCGCCAATCGTCTCATTGGAGTTTTTCGTAGTCGACATGCAAAAAACAATGTCGGATAGCTCCACGAGTCGCGCGAGTTTCTCGCGAGGATGGAGCCGGTCCACAACCAGGAAAACCCTTTCAATGTCAGCCCACTCTTTTACGATCTCGCGGACCTGAGGCTCATTGATGTAGCTGCCGTCGGGATTGCGCAACGACTTGAGCGGTATCTTGGAATCGTACTCTGGAACTTCCGAATCGCAGAGGACTCCAATTTTCTCGCAGCTCGCCAGCCGCTGCGCGATCTCTCCTACGATTGCACGAGTATCGTCATCGGCATGGATGAACGAAACAACCTTGGCAAGGGTTCTTTTTCGTTGAGTGAGCACTGCATTTTGAACGCCGAGACCAACTTGCTTCAGAAGATTTTTTCTCAGGTTCGGAAAACGATCGAGTGTTTCATAAGCGGTTTCATGTGATATTCGCAACATGACCGCTGGCTCTTCGACGGTCGCTCGGAATGGAAAGTCATCGCCGGTAAACAGCGAGATCGCACCTAACTGGTCGCCCGCACTGACGTAGCGAACGGTCCGTTGCTCACCGCCTGGAGTTTTGAGCGTCAGTTTCAATCGCCCTTTGACAACAAGATAAAGCGAATTCAATCGCTCACCAACGCTGAGAACGATTTCTCCGGCATCGAAATCGACGACTTCCGACGAATCTACAAGCTCTGCGATTTCGTCGTCGTCTAATCCATGAAACATGTCATGCATTCGCATCAGGCCGAGTAGTTCGTTTTCCATTTATTTGCTTCTTTCATTTGCCGGGGGGCATTGACCGCATCGCGCTAGGCTCAAACCCTGTTCGTTGTTACCGTTTACTTGTCTGGATTGGCCCTTCGGGCGAGCCATTGTAAATCAATTGTCGCGGCGCATCGCAAAATTCCGAAACTACAATTCCGCAATCGCTCGCCCGATCGCGTCGGGCTGATCTTCTTGCGCGAGATGCAGGCAGATCCCAACGAAGACGGTTTT
>CAMYNE010000201.1 GCA_947259675.1 uncultured Pirellulaceae bacterium | reverse complement strand
CGCTGCACTTCGGCCTAGGTTCACACGACAAACCAATACAACTTCACATCAGCTGGCCCAATGGACTGAAGCAAATGGTTGAAACGCACGTTGATTGCACGGTGATTGTGCCGTTTAAGTCGGATTGACGACTGACTGCAAGAGCACTCCGCCAGCTGAGAATCAGCCCTCAGCTGCGTTTCGTAGACCCCGGCACACATCGGGTAAATCGCATCGGAGCGGAAGTTTCACGCGTTCGCTTAGATACGTTCGATGGTACGAAACCACGATCCTTTTCGCGTCGCCAGCAGCAAGATTGGCCTGGTTATTTACAGAAACTCGCGGATATCCCGGCTGATCGGCATTCCCGTTTGCCAAATCCATTAGTGCCTCCTTTTAGCTGGCGATCCTGCCAACACGCCAGTACCGGTGAAACCCGGCGATCGCACAATTATGGCCCGCCCACATGTCCATCACCAGCCAGTTGCGCGCATGCGAGGAGCATCGCCCGAAGTGAATGCTCGTCTGCTAATCGATGTTCAAATCCGACTTCAATGATCAAATCAGACGAAAGTCCACTATTCATCAGTAGTTCTTCCGATTCATTAAATGGAATCACATCGTCTTTGCGTGAATGCAAAATAATCGTGTTTGGCTTAACCGTGTTTGCCATACGCTTATTTTTCCAGGACGGGCAGAGTAGGACTAGCGGCGTGTCATCGGACTCAATGTTGACGGCGACACCGCCACCGCGCGAGGATCCGGCAATAACGTCGGGACAAAACTTGTCGTACTCGGATTGAGCGATTCGAATCGACTCAAGAAAGTCTTCGTCTGATAGTTGAGGGTTCGACACATCGTGACCATGTTGCGCAAGATACGTCGGCTTAAGTCCGCCAGGTCGAGAACCAACACCATGCAAAAAAAGAATTCTCATCCATAGATCCTTTGACCCGTGCCGGGGCACATTTTGTTTATAGGCGGAAACCAATGGATTCGGATAAAGGGACGCGGCTACGACCCCTGAATCGCTCGAGAAGTGTGGCCCCGAATCATGGCCTCGAAGCATAACCAACGCGAGAATAACAGTCTGGACGCTGAATCGGAATACGCATGGCTAATAAAAACCGAATCGGCGAGCGTCAAATTGAAAAAGAAAAACATTTGATTGGTGCCACCAAATTCTTAAAGTTAATGAACCTTGAACCAGTATTATGCCAGATTTAGAACAAGATGCGACGTTCGTGCTCGCAGCAGCTCCAGTCCGACCCACCGAAGTAACTTACGGCGTTTCATCGCAACAAATTGATGTTTTAGAAAAGGCGTCGTCCATCGACCGATCGGAAAAATAAAACCAATTAATTGCAAAAATCATGTGCAAATTATGAGTAATATATGCGGCGTCAGATTCACCCGATTTTTGCCGCCGACTCCAAATGCGATTGTGCGTGAAATAAAAGGGATCGAGTCGAGGTGTCATATCGCGATGCACACTCAATTCACACATTTGTCGGGTCTGGGCAATTATCGGCGAACATGCCAAAAAAAAACCGCAAAGCGTTAACGAAGTAACGCGATGCGGTAATATTCGATAAGCCAGCATTGTCGTAGCGATGGGAGTCGCTGGGAGACAGGCGAAAGTCGGACGTGCTGAGCACTAGCCACTAATGACTTTGGCCTACCCTAAAATTGGTCCCTCAGCCGTGTCTATGCCGGGTTATCTGTAAGGCAAAAAGCCTACATCAATCTTACATCATTCAATGTAAGAGTCATGTTTCATAATCTACTAATTCGGCAAAATCGTTTTCCATGTTCGCAAGAAGTTGACAGAAATCAAGGGTTCACCGAATCCCTTTCGTATCGAACTTGGGGTTATAGAAAAAACGATTTTCGGGGTCGAGAGCAAAACACGAAAAAAACAACGTTTGAAGTCCCAAACAAATTTTCAAAAAAAGTTTTGTAGGTTTCTACTGCTCATTAATTTGCTCTGGCGCGCGTTTTGCTTCAGCCCCAATTGTCGCTTTCACCAAGAAATTTTTTTTTATCATCGGGGCTTGATTTCAAGAATCACGCTATTCCACTCGGTACCAGGAGTTGGATATTCAGCGACTTTTTCGACGAGGAGTTTTCTCATCATCTTAAGTTCGTTCGCATCGACGATCTCTTCTTTCCATTTAGGCCCCTTGGTTGCCAGCAACCTCCCAACATTCAGCCAACAATCTTCCAGCCACGTGCAAATTTTCCGCAAAGGCCCAACCGCCCGGGCAATCGTAGTATCGAAGCGAAAATCTTCGAGCATCTCTTCAGCTCGGCAATTGTAAATCTCAACCTCTAAACCGATCCCTTCCGCGATCTGGTCTAGCGCCGCAGTCTTCTTGCCGACCGATTCCGTTAACGTAACGTTTAGGTCAGGCCGAATAATTGATAGAACCATCCCCGGTACACCGCCGCCAGAGCCAACATCCAACACTCTTTGATTTTCTGGAATCAGTTTGGAAAGCTCGATGGTGTCAACCAGGTCGCGACTGACGAATTTATCAAAATCCGTATGCCGAGTGAGGTTCAAAGTCTGATTGATGTTCCACAACAAGCGACAATAACCGTCCAGTGCAGACAGCGCAGTCTGCGGGACGTCCAAGCCATACTTCGCGATGGTGTCTTCTAGTTCCAAGAGTTCATTTCCAAGTGAAGCCAATCCGCTAGTAGATGCATGTGAAACCGGGAGCGTTTGAGACCAAAAACGCGGCAACATCCTGAATCACGGGCGCCTGAGAAACTCGATCTTCGAGAAAGAAACGAGTCACGTGAAAGAAAATCGGTGCCGCAAAACAGACCGAATCGATGCGATCCAGTACGCCCGCGTGACCTTGTACAAGAGTGCCGTAATCTTTGACCCCGCGATCACGCTTGATTGCCGACATGGTCATACTACCGGACGAAGCCATGACGCTGATGATGAGTGCCATTAATCCGGAACCGTACCAGGTGAAGGGTGTTACTCGCATCGTCAGCTGAATCAGAATCCCCACAACCGCAGTGCACATTGCGGCGCCGATCAAACCCTCCCAGGATTTCGTCGCGTTGACCGTCGGAGCAATTACATGATTACCAAATAACCGGTCCCAGACAAAATGTAGCATGTCACTGACTTGAACCACGACGATGAAAAAGAACAACAGACCTGCAGGCTTGCCATCCCATTTTTCCCAGCCAGCTCCCCCAATCAAATCCGGGTTCCAAGTCGATAATTCCAGGTTCAGCAAAGCCGGTGCGTGGCTGAGCGCGTATACGCAGATCAACAACCCAAACTGAATCTTGGCGATGCGTTCAAGAAACCGCTTGTGATCATCTGCGAAAGCAATTCGTCCCGCGATGAACAGCGATCCGTAAACGGGAATGACAACTGTGTACAGGGAGTAATAGTCCAATCCAACGAGCACATATTGCATGGGTGTAAAGACGAAAAACACCCAGAATAGAGTGCGATGGTCTCCGCGGCGAGTTGGAGTCATCGTGATGAATTCACGTAACGCCCAAAATGAAACCAGTCCGAAGAGGACGACCGTAAAAAAAAAGGTCTCATCAAACAAAAGGGTGACAACAAGAATGACAAAAATCGTCAACCAGGCACTGACGCGCTTATTGAATGTCCTGACAATCGCGGGATCGAAATTGGATTCAGGCTGACGCTTGAGGATCTGGCCGATAAACAGCAAGATCGATAAGCTGACCAGAACGACAAAAACCAGGGCAATCGTCCGCGAATCGAGCGTGCCGAATTCGAACATCGAACTAAGTTGTGACAACAAATTGGCCATCAGAATGGTTTCGTCGAATTTTTTTTCTTACAGAACTGGCTTTTTGTCGCGAACCTGAATGGGAACTGATCCAGACCATTTTAGACAGTTCAGCAGCAGATAATAAGGATGCACCAGTTTTTGCTTACAGGTCAAGTCTCTTTCAATTGCAAAACTGCGTGTCGGGCTCGTTCCAGGAATTGATTTTTGTTTTCTCCAGATTCCAGCCACATCGGGCTGCCAATGGAAATGCAGCTAAGCAGCGGAACCGGGAGAAACTCGCCTTTGGGCATCACGCGATTTACGTTGTCGATAAAAACCGGGACGAGTTCCAGATCAGGCCTTTTTTTGGCTAGATGATAAAGGCCGCTCTTGAACTCTCGTAATTCGCCAGTCGGATTTCGCCCTCCCTCGGGAAACACGATCAACGATTCTGTCGTCCCGATCTCACGAATCATCATGTCAATCGGACTATTGTGGACTTTGATTTTTTTTCGGTCGATCAACAGCAGATTAAATGCGGACGCCAGATAGCGACGAACAGGCCCACTATGCCAGTAATCGACGGCCGCGACCGGTCGCGTTTGGGTTCGAATCTTCTTGGGTAGAGACGACCACAGAATCAGAGCATCCAAGTGGCTAGTGTGGTTGGCAAAGTAGATTCTCTGACAATCATCGGGTTCGCAGTCGATCCAGCGCACAGTCGCCCCGCTGACAATCTTGGCGAGCGTAGCCAAAAAGGGAACCGCGAGTTTCTTCATTGACTGACCGTCCGAATTAGTATTTCGATTGTGCCGTCAATTGTTGTTAACTGAAAAAGGTTTTCAAGCCATTGCATCAATAGATTTTGGCTCAAGCTGTTTTTGCCTCAACCATTTTCAAATAACGAAGGCTCTGACCGGACAAAGCCTCGATGCCGGGCTGATAGTCAAAGACCTCAACGCTGATCCAGCCGTCATAGCTTATCGCTTTGAGTGCTTCGTAAATCGGCTCGAAATCAGTATCTCCCATCCCGGGACCTTGCCGGTTGGGGTCGTTGGCGTGAAAGTGGACCAGCCAGTCTCGACTGTCCCGGATAATGTCAGGGATTGGCTTGGACTCGGTTGACATCGCTTTGACATCGAGATGAAGTTTGACCATCGGTGAATTCACCGCTTGTGCAATCTCAATTCCAGACCTGGCGGTCAACATGAAATTCCCCTCTTCTGGTCCAAGTGGTTCCAGTGCCAGCGTAACATCCAGCTGTTCCAGAGCTTCAGTCGTTCTCTTCAGAACGTCGATCGCATAATCAACCCCTTGCTGGTAAGTGACATTTTCGTGCAGATTTCGCTGTCGGGGAGACCCAAAAACCATGATTTTCCCGCCCAAGTCGCTGCAGAATCGGGCGAGTTCGACGAGGTATTTGGCGGTTTTATTGCGGATCTGTGCGTCAGGATGCGTCAAGTGGTAACCGTTGGTCTGGGCCAGCAGCCAGTGCAGGCCGACGATTTTGAGCTGATTCTGTTCGGCCAGATTTCGAATACGGATCCTTTCCGCAGCTCCGATCTGGGCAACGTCGGGATTAATTGTGAAAGGTGCAATCTCAATGCCTTGGTATCCACAATTATGCGCATGA
>CAMYNE010000200.1 GCA_947259675.1 uncultured Pirellulaceae bacterium | reverse complement strand
GATGCTGATCGAATAATAGGCGACCTAAACTTTTGCTCCGGTAGAAAAATCAACCTCCATATACGACTATGCCATGAACCAAAACCGCAGAAAATTTAATCGGATCGGCACCAGGGACGCCAACTGCATTGTCAAGCTCGGTATCGAAGAGTCAGCCGGGATCGTCGTTGACGAATCAATCGATGGTATTCGGCTTGGCCAACTCGCATTGTTAGTTCTTGTTGCAGATCAAAAAATCAAGGTTGAATACGATGACCAAGAATTTGTTGGTCGTTGTCGTTCCGTCGCTCGAGACGAAAACGACTTGTTTGAAATCGGCGTTTACCGCGAAACCGATGATTACCAGCAACAGCCCATATCCATGCTTCTCAACTCGTTTGTGCACTTCAACAACTGCAACATTGTCTGTGTGCCTCTGACGGTTATCGACGAAAATCGAATTCGAATTCGACTGTTGCACGGTAAAGAATTTACCGCCAATCGCAATCAGATTCTTCAGCTTACGCGGAAGGAACGCACAAAAGAACTGGCCGACGAGAAACATTTGGCCGACATCATTCAAGTCTATGCGATGATGAATTCACCAAAAGAACTGAACGATCTCGATTCCATTCTATATCAAGAATTCGGCCCATCCATTGAGCCGATCCAGAAGACCGCGGCCTCGTTAAGTGCGGGTAACCAGTAAGGACTTTTGGAGTTCGCTCGTTTAGCACACAGGCCGTTCTTTTTTGCTCGAACACAGCGAGAAAAGTAGGCCGGAACAAGCGCCGCGCCGTTCCGGCAATCCATCGTGGCAAGCTCGGCAGTGCCCGAACAGCGCAGGGCTCGTTCCGACGTCCAAACTGCGGTCTATCCGAGCCTCCCACTCACTGGCAGTTCTAGCCTTCGTTTGAATAAATATCAACGAGGAAGAAAATCGCATCCGATTTGCCGACATTCTCTATCGAGTGATCGACGTCGGCAAAATACTGAGCGCTATCGCCTTTCTTGATCTCCACGAATTCGTCGCCCGATTTTACGAGGACTTTTCCCTGTTGCACCGTTAAGAATTCGCGCGTTCCTGAAAAATGAGCCGCGCTATCCAGACTTTGGCCCCGATGAAGCATCACTTCATAAAACTCGACGTCTTTTTCCAGGTTGAGCGGCGACAGCGTCTTGATACGACATTTCACATCGTCTCGAAAAACGGATGTTTCATCATCGGCTCGAATAACTTCGATCTTCGGTCGCTTGGCGGCGCCATCAACTAGATCACCGAGCGAAACTTCAAACGCTTGAGCAATGCGAAAAGCAACGGCAAGGGTCGGATTCGCTTCTCCTCTTTCAACTTGACTCAGCATCGACCGGCTGACACCACTGATTGACGACAACTGCTCAAGCGTCCATCCTTTTCGTTTGCGCAATTGTCTCACCTGTTCGCAAACGTAACGGCTGAGCGGCTCGAGTTCATCAGCAACCGGATTCGAGACGCCAGTGGCCGCTGAGTTACCATTATTCTTCTGGACATTCTTTTGTCGCGATTTCGACTTGGAGCCACGATCCGACATAACGATGTCTTTTGGAATACGGGTGTTGAGCTAGTGCAGCGTGTCGTCTACGATGTTGGAAACATTTCCAGTATATCATATCCAAGCCTTGCGGGGAAGCTTTTATGAATTCCGTCCTACCGGCAACGATGCCGGCGATTCGCAAACTTCATGACGCCCCTGGTTTGGATTTTTGCCGACAAATCAATTTGCCGGAGTACGGTCCTCGTGACGTGTTAATCCGGGTCACTCATGCCGGAATCTGCGGAACCGATCGTCATATTTACGAATGGGACAAGTGGAGCCAAAACCGTATCAAGATTGGTATCACCACCGGACACGAATTCGTCGGTGAAGTGGTTCGCGTCGGCGACGCCGTCCAGCGCACACAACTCGGAGTTCGAGTTAGCGCCGAAGGTCACGTCGGATGCGGCGTTTGTGAAATGTGCCGGACGGGCAACGGACACATTTGCGGCGACGTCTCCATTATTGGGATCGATCAAAACGGATGTTTTGCTCCCTATGTGGTTGTGCCCGAAGAAAACGTCTGGCCCGTCCACCCCGGCATTCCCGACAAGATTGCTGCTATTTTTGATCCGCTTGGAAATGCGGTACACACGGTCATGGCGGCGGGGGTAAGTGGCAAAACGGTTTTGATCACGGGCGTCGGCATCATCGGCCTTATGGCGGTCACCGTCGCTCGTGCAGCGGGAGCTGGAAAAATCTTCGTCACCGATATGGATCCCGGTCGTCTTCAGCTTGCTAATGAACTCGGCGCCGACAAGGCTTTCATTGCGACCGATCCTTGGGTCGAAAAAGTTCGCGAATTGACACAAGGGAACGGTCCTCACGTCATGCTGGAAATGAGCGGCAACCCGGATGCAATTCGAGACGGGTTCTCGGTCCTGCGAAATGGCGGGACTGCCGCGATGCTGGGCATCCCGGCCGATGATATCACGATCGATCTATCGGAACTGATCATTTTCAAGGGAACAACCATCCTCGGAATCAATGGTCGTAAAATGTTTGAAACATGGTATCAAATGGAAAACCTGATTCTTTCAGGTCAGCTTGAACTTGACCCGATCATCACTCATGTCATTGATATGGAAGACTATGAAGTGGGCTTTAAAATGATGCAGGCCGGGGACGCCATCAAAGTTGTCATGAAGATCTCTTAAAAAAAAAACGATAGAAACTCAAAATGCCAAACAGCTCTTTCGATCAGCGTTGTCATAAACTTATTGACTCACTCACAGAATCGGGGCAGCTGAAGCCTTTTTACGACATCACGTCTCCGATGCGTCCGGTCGTTGAAATTGTTGGCAAAGGTGAAGTGCTCGTTCTATGCTCAAACAACTACCTGGGGCTGGCCGATCACCCGGAAGTTATCGAAGCGGGCATGCAAGGGCTGAGAGATTATGGTGCCGGTACGGCTTCTGTCCGCTTCATTTGTGGAACTCTCGATTGCCATCGACGGCTGGAAAAAAAGATCGCCGAATTCGTGGGTACTGAAAATAGTCTTACTTATGTCAGTTGCTGGAACGCGAATGAAGCACTCTTCCCAACGCTTGTCGCTCCCGAAGATGCAATCCTTTCTGACGAGTTGAATCATGCAAGTATCATCGATGGCATGCGTTTGATGTCGAAAAACGTTACGAAAAAAGTCTACGCCCATAGTGACCTGGAACAACTTGAAACCTTGCTAAAAGAGACTCAGGAACACGAAACTCGGTGGGTCGTGACCGATGGCGTATTCAGCATGGAAGGTGATGTCGCGAAACTTCCCGAACTGGTCGATTTATGCAGCCAACATAACGCCATGTTGGTCGTTGATGATTCCCACGGCGTCGGGGTGTTGGGTAAATCAGGCAAAGGGACTCACGAGCACTTTGACTTGGTTGGCAAAATTGACGTGCTCACCGGAACACTTGGTAAAGCCCTCGGGGGTGCGGCCGGCGGCTACGTCGCTGCGTCTGCGAAAGCGATTGAAGTTCTTGAACAACGTGCTCGCCCGAGTTTGTTTTCTAACGCCTTGCCGGCGACGGTCGCCTACAGTGCACACAAAGCGATCGAAGTGGTTGAAAACGACCCGGCCATCGTGGCGCGACTTCATTCGAACGTCGCAGCCTTCCGCGACGGTCTGGCGAAACTGGGTTTTGATTGTGCCCCCTCGCCAACTGCAATTATTCCAATCATGATCGGCGACGAAGCGGAAGCGATTAAAAAATCGGCAAGGCTTTTTGAGATGGGCGTGATGGTCATTGGCTTTGCCTTCCCCGTTGTGCCAAAAGGCGAGGCACGGCTGCGAGTCCAGGTGTCTGCTGCTTTGACGGAAGACAACATCCAGCAAGCGATGAACGCCTTTGCCAAGCTGTAGCATTTAAGCGGTGCGGAACATATTTGTTTAACGCAATGAATAGCGTTTTATCGCTTCGTCGTGAAGCGATGGATGATAAAACGATGTTGGACTAGTCCGCGAAGCCTGCCTTGGGGATCTTATCCGAAGCGCGGATGTTCGAGAGGCTATTTTTGCGTGCGTGGTTGATTCTCTTTCATGCCATCACAATCGGCGAGTTGTTGCATCGAGACTCCAATGATGATCGAGCCGCAAGCTCCCGTTTTATCGCGACAAGCCTCGACGGGGACATCGCATGTTTGGTTCGCTGGAACAATTCGCAACCTAGACCTGCGTCGTTACAAACGTGTTACACGCATTTGAGCTAGAATTCGAACTCTCAATCTCGATTGCCGTACAGGATAACTATGAATCAGTTGTCAGTTCGGTTAAGCAGATTTTCAAAAGGGAAAAAACGAAATGGAAATAGCATTCAAGGCGTCGCTTTCTATCTGCCTGCTAATCGGATTTAGCATCATTATTCAGGCACAGGAAAACAAATTTTCTCGTGCGTACAAAGAATCAACGATCAGTGATTTGTCTACGCGGATGAGTGACTCCTATGTCGTTCCGGATGTCTCAGAAAAAACCGGCGAGCATTTGAGTAAACAATTGAACGCTAATCATTTCGATTCGTTTACAACGCTCGAAACATCTGCTGAGTCGTTTACCAAACACACCAATGATTCTGACCTGAAGCTCTTTGAGGAGAATCTAGAAAAGGTAAAAGCCAACCAACGTTCCGAGACACCTGTTATTCAACCTGCTTCCAACCCTGATGAGCAAATAAGTGCATTCGTACGCCGGATATTTCAGGATAAGAATGGAAATCTATGGTTTGGAACGAATGGCGATGGGGTCATCCGCTACGACGGAGATGCTCTCAAGTATTTCTCGATTAATGAGGGCTTCGGTGGTGTCGCGGTTAGAGGAATTGTTGAGGACAAAGAAGGTAATGTTTGGTTTGGCACTGAAGGAGGGATAACCAGGTATGACGGAGAATCGTTTATCAATTTTACCGAGAAGGATGGCCTGATTAATAACGATGTTTGGAGCATCGTCATCGACAGCAAAGGGATCATCTGGATCGGCACTTTGCAAGGAGCAAGTCGTTTTGATGGAGAAGTGTTTACTCCTTTCGAACTTCCAGAGGGTAAGGCTGACCCTTCAAGAGGCGTTACAAGCGCCAAGATAGTTCATTCCATCATGGAAGATAGCAAAGGCAAGATGTGGTTTGGCACCAATGGAGGCGCCTGTATCTGGGACGGAAAAAACTTATCCAAGCTGTCTGAGAAAGATGGCCTGCCCGATAACAATGTGAATTGCATCCTGGAAGACAAAAACGGTAATTTTTGGTTCGCGACGCATCACAAGGGCGTCTGCCGTTTTGATGGAACATCATTTACGCACTTCACCTCGGAGGACGGGGTTAACGGCACGGAGGCGTGGGACCTTTACGAAGATAGATCAGGCAACATCTGGTTTC
>CAMYNE010000199.1 GCA_947259675.1 uncultured Pirellulaceae bacterium | reverse complement strand
AAACAAGGACGGAGAACTGGCTCCAAGCGGTTCATTGTATAACAGGTACATCCTCAGACCAATCTCCATCTATGTCACCTGGTTATTTGTTGCAATCGGGATCCGAGCGCACACGGCCACGTTCATGATGACCATCGCCGGTCTTGCAGGCATCATCTTTTGCGTTCCGCATGTCATGGCGTTGACGCTCGCAGGTGGGATCTTCTATTGCCTGTTCGACCTGTTGGATGCTGTCGATGGAGAAATTGCCCGCTGGAATAAGACCTCGTCGACCAAGGGACTGTACTTGGATCAAGTCAGTCACGTCTTCGTCGATTTTCCCAGCCTCGCCGTTCCGGCGCTGCACTACGGTCTTTGGAAACAAGATGGAGTTTACGTCGTCTTGGCCGTGGCGGCGTTAACGAGTTCCCTGATGGCGCGTGCGTTCCGCGAAATATTCATGCGGATAAACGCCGAATTCGCGGCCGAGCAAGAATCAATTCAGACCAGCGATTCCGCGGCGCCCGCGACGCAAATGACCTTTTTCCAATCGCTGTGCAAACGATTAAAAAAATCGCCGCTGGCCATGTTTCGGATCGTAAAGCCACGGGTTGTTCACATCGCGACATTGGTGGCCATCTTCTCAGCCTATTCTGGATTCGAAGGCTTGTTGATATTCGTGTCCTGGTTCTACGCGATCTACTGTACAGCAAGGATGCTCGTTGAAATCCCCTACTATTTCTCAGTGCGCGTGGTAGATGTGGCTCACAAAAAAACGGGAAAGAAGAACAACTACCCGATTTAACCGTTCTCCTGTTCGGCCTTGTTTGCAGCCAGCGATTTTGCCAATAAGACGTCGAGTGGCGTGGTGATCTTGAAGTTCTCGGGATCGCCTTTAACAAACTTGACCTGATAGCCGTTGGCCAGCATCAGCTCGCAATCGGTTCTGACCTCCAGGTTTTCTTCATATGCCTTCCGGTGGCATTCACGAAAAGTCTTAGTGTGAAATGATTGAGGTGTGTTGATGACTTGGAGCTTCTCGGGGTGCACCATTTCCTCGCCAAATTCTTCGCCACGGCAGAGACTGTATCCAACTGGGGTGACCGTCGTCACGCACGGATAGTTTTCGCGAACCACGTTGCGAATCAGTTCTCTGGTAACAAAAGGCAAGGCCGCATTGTGGGTGATGACGCGATCGGTACGCACGTGTTCGAGAGCCAATCGCACCGATTCTTGCCGCGACTTTCCACCACGAACAAGTTCAAAATTCGTAATCTGATGCTGTAGTAACAAGTTCTGCACGAAGTTTATATCATCAGGATGTACCGTCACATATTTGGTGCCCACAAACGGAAGGCCCTCGAACTTCGAAAGGGCCCGAATCAAGACTGGCTTGCCGCCGAGGTCAAGGAACTGTTTGGCAACTGGCTCGACCGCTCGGGTCCCTCTGCCCGCAGCCAACAGGATTAAATCGAGAATTTCCACGAACAATGGCTCCAGTCGAAGGCCTCGTTATCAAACCCGTACGATAACCGATCTTCAGACAACGCCAAGGAGGATGGGCTACGAGCCCACAATTTAGCGGGAGGGCTCAATACCAACGGGTTGAAGGTAGAACACTGGAATCTTGATCTCGCACCGGATCACGATTGCACTGTGCGCAAGGGTTTGTGTCCCATGGCGCGCAGCCAGCCACATCGGTAACATCACCTCAACTTGAGCGAAAGGGGTCGTTTTTTTGCTCGGTGTCAAGAACATCGCCTTGTCGATGACGACGATCAAAATCAAACGACATCTGCTAATTTTTCGGCCAAAACGCAATGCTCGCGCAATGTTGGTGCGAATGGATCGACCGAGCTGCTGGAAACAATCAATTGGCCATCGTAATAAATTTCACCCGCTCCAACCTTGATTTGCTTGCCACCGAAGCTGTTGAAAATAAACCAGTAGTTTTCGGTATATGTGGCGCTTTGGCGATACAAAATATCCAGCGTAACTCGCTGACCGAGAAGCATGCTTTGGGTGTAATCGCTCCGCCAGTGAACTCCGGCCATATCGCGACCGATCGCAATATTGGAAGCCAGTTTGTTAAGTTCCAGCTCGACCGTCATCCGACCGCTGTGTATATCGGAGCCTTGATAGGGAATTAAATACTGTCCATCGGACGAGGCTTGCACCGGACCGATGATCTGTGCTTCACCGTTGAAGAAAGCTTTTAAGACCGTAACACAGGCTCCCGCAACCGTCGCATGACCTGCACCGTACGACGGGTGTGTGGGTGAGCCTTCCGGAAACGCCATTGGCAGCAGTGTGGATACTCGGCGTTTTTGCCACCTTCTGCCGCGACGCACGGCTTTGCCTTCACGGAATTGTCGAATGGCATCACTCGATCGCAACAGCCGTTCGACCTGGGGAGGGAAACCGTCAAACGGGGCTGGCTCGTTGGATTGGTCGCGATGGATAAAGCCACCATAGGCTTCAGGCCGGAGTCGCAAGTGAGTCCACTTTTGCCGCCACACGGCCTTGAGCGCTCGCGTCGCCGCCTCGGTAACCAAAGAGAGAATATGCGGGCCGCCAAATGTCCCGAATCCGTCCTGGTCCGGGTAAAGATCCGTCCAGCCACCCTTGATAGGAGTATGTTGATGTTGCAATGGCCTATAATCCTGACCAATCCCGTGCACCGAACAGCCCGGACCATAAGGATTACCCGGGTTTGTCGCGTATCCACCGTCGAGCAAAATCAATGCCGCATTCAGGTAAGCCTGGTACAACGCATCATAATGTACGTAGGTAGCAAGATCACGCATCGTCGATAGGTAGCGACGGAGGTTTGGATCGTAGACTCCGATCAGATTTTGCCGATCGTTTCGCCGTTTGCCGTCTTGTACCTGCAACCACTCGTTCCATTCCGTCATATAGTCGACGCCGGGAGCCGCATGGATGAATCGTTGCGGAATCCGCAGGGTGCCATACGGAATTTCCTGTAACAGGAATTGGGAAATAAAAGGTCCGACGTTTTCCGAGATACCGAGCGAATTGTTGGAGAATCGCGCCAGTTCCCCTCCGCGAAAAATCGACTTCGCATTTATAGGAATGCACTCGAATCCCGCATTAGTTGAATTGGGATCGGCATTGGGATTTCGTCGATTTATAAACAACGGCAAATCACTCATTTCAGCAGAAGCCACCGCGATCTGTTCGTGATCTTCCCATTCCGTAAACGGCACGTCGCGGAGCAATGCCATCCAGTACAATTCAATCATTTCTGCCGCAGCCATTTCCGACTCGAACGCGGGAGGTGCCGGGATATTGTGGCAGCACGGGTCGGTCATCTGTGAATCAAGTGCCCAACCCGATTGCGGGTTTACAAACTTTCGCGACGAATCGCAAATGTTCTCATTGGTGACCAGCTGGAATCCGTTTTTGGCTTCGGAATCCGGATTCGAATTCAGTCTTCTTAATTGATGGATCATCCGGGAAAATTGATCGGCATCGACCTCCCCGGTCGCCGGATTGTGTTCCAGTCTCTTGTGAAAACGGGCCAGAGGCGAATTCAATGCCGTCGCGAGGCGATCGTCGTACCGCTGTTGGCAATCGGATTGGCGAGAACTTGTCGAACCTTTTTTGCGAGAAGGCGACTTCTTGGTCGTCGTTTTTTTTGCGGTGGCTTTTTTCCTGATGTTGGTCTTTTTTTTGCGAGCCATCGTTTTTCCCTTCGGTGCGTGTAGATCAAAATAAACAACGTGGATTCCGAACCTCAATGATGTCAGCCACGCATTGGTAAAGGAACAATTTTTCTGAAAAATCACTAATAAATACCGTAAATTGGCTGCCTACCTACTCAATAGTTGATGGCGTCATTTGAGAATCTGCAGCGTCCAAATTACGTCGGCGGATCGGACCGACGCGGGCAAGGAAAGTGCGGAAGGCACAGGCGTAACTGTGTATTTGGGCCTATTCGAAAACCTATGATTTTGTGATTTTTGATTTTGACGTTTTGCGTCGCATTTTTAGATAGCACGGGTCGAGTCCGGCGCTCGTTATCGGCGGCGGCGAAGATCACATCCACGCATTGTTTTCGCTTTCCAAGAATCACGCGCTCAAAAAGATTGTTGAAGAAGTCAAGAAGGGCAGTTCCAAGTGGATGAAAACTAGCGAAGGTACGAATAACAAAGAGTTCCAACAGCAGGGTGGATACGCCGGTTTTTCTGCAAGTCGTGAAACAAACGCGAAACTTGCGTTTCCGCAGTAATCGACAGTGTTCCTGGTGTTCCTTTCTTCTTCTTCCCGGTTGTCGTAGTCTTTCAATGCCCAAAGCCCCGCGGTGCCACATCAGCAGAATGCCCAATTTTTTTCCGGGCTGGCTAATCCGCCGTTCAATGATTCGGTATAAAACATCATAATACCTTTATTGCATTCCATTCGTCTCAAACAACAAAGACACTCTTTTGACCAACGACTCCACGTTTCCGAATCGTCTTATCATTCGATCCCTGACTGCATCACTCGGTTCTCACCCGGAATTCGATGGCCACGAAGTTGTCGTGCAATGTGAGGATCCTCAAACCGGATTACGGGCGCTGATTGCCGTCCACAGTACCAAACTGGGGCCTTCGCTGGGCGGTTGCCGAAGGTGGAACTACGACGATGTGGCCGATGCAATCACAGACGTACTACGGCTGTCAAAGGCGATGAGTTACAAGCACGCGATTGCAGGAACAGGTCGCGGAGGGGGCAAGGCTGTAATACTTGGCGATTCGAGCTCGGACAAAACACCAGCGCTCATGAAAAGCTTTGGTCGGTTCGTCGACTCATTGGGTGGTCGCTACATTACTGCCGAAGACGTGGGAATGAGTGTCAAGGACATGTTGTTTGTCAGTGAAACGACGCAACACGTCTCCGGATTACCCCTCGAACATGGCGGAAGTGGCGACCCGTCCACGATGACGGCCTTTGGAGTGTATTGCGGAATCCTCGCCGCACTTGCCTGGAATCAGGGACTTGGTGAAAACGACTCATGCAATCGCTCTGTGGTCAAGAATCGGGTAATCGCGGTCCAAGGTCTTGGCCACGTAGGTATGGATCTGTGCCGTCAACTGCACGAATCCGGAGCCAAGCTGACTGTTACCGATATCGATCCGAAACGGATCACGCTAGCCTGCGACGAATTCAATGCCACGGCGAGCTCGCCGCACGAGATCTTGACTGTTCCCGCCGACGTGTTTGCGCCGTGTGCATTGGGATGCGTCTTAACTTCTGCATCGATCCCGCAACTCCAGGCCCCTATCGTGGCAGGTGCGGCCAACAACCAACTTGGAGCAGACGAAGATGGAGCTTTGCTTCATCGACGCAACGTGCTCTACGCTCCGGATTTTGTGATCAACGCCGGAGGCATCATCAACATTGCGAACGAGCAGCCAACCTATGATGTTATTAAAGCCAAA
>CAMYNE010000198.1 GCA_947259675.1 uncultured Pirellulaceae bacterium | reverse complement strand
GGACTCATCAAACGCTTCTTCATTCTTAAGTTCCATTGCCAACGCGTATCGCAAAAAGGTGTCTTGCGGATCGTCGGCCAACATTGACTCAAGTTGTTCACGTCGAGACATCATAACTCCGTCGTTTCGTGCGCAAGGTTCATCAAACACTCGATTGAATTTAGCCCATCAATCCTAACGTTAGAATCGGCCAACGGATCTTCATTGAGGCCATCATACTCGTTGGCAATCTGATTTCCACGAAGATAGCTGACTTTGTCTGTCCTGGCGGGATATGCCATTGAGCCGCGATACGGGAATACCAATGCTTCCAAGTCGTCGGGCTTGGCGATAATTTTGATGCATCATCACGATCGACCACTTGTCTTGCGAACGACGGATTTGTTATCGTCGAACTCACCGCAAAGAAATGACGGTTTGTCTGTCGATTCAGAAGCCGGTCCGTCCAGAATCTGAATCCAATTCACGTTTTCTCGTGTTGGTTTCAACCATTCAAACTTGGCAATCAATTTCTTAGAATTTCTCGGGAGAGTTCCTGTGGCCATTCGAGTAGCTATTAACGGTTTCGGCCGTATCGGTCGTCTTACGTTTCGTAACCTGATCAGTCGCAGCAACGAATTTGAAGTCGTTGCCGTTAACGATTTGACGGACAACAAAACTCTCGCCACCCTGCTGAAGTACGATAGCATCCACGGTCGTTTTCCTGGCGAAGTCAGCTCGGATGAAGAGAACATCATTGTAAATGGAAAAAAGATTCGTGTTTACGAAGAGCGTGACCCCAGGAATCTTCCTTGGCAAGATCATCAGGTTGATGTGGTTGTCGAAAGTACGGGAGTTTTCCGAAATCGAGAAACGGATGACAAGGCAGGTTACGATTCGCATATCTCTGCAGGCGCGCGTAAAGTGGTCATTAGCGCTCCCGCAAAAGACGCTCCCGATCTGACCTGCGTCATTGGCGTCAATGACGATCAGTTGACACCAGAAATGTCCTGTATTTCAAACGCCAGTTGTACGACCAACTGTCTTGCACCAGTCGCAAAAGTTCTTCACGAAAACTGGGGGATTGAATCTGGATTGATGACTACGGTCCACGCTTACACCAATGATCAGAAAATTCTCGATTTGCCGCATAGTGATTTGTACCGTGCCCGTGCCGCAGCGATGAACATCATCCCAACTTCAACAGGTGCCGCAGCAGCCCTTGGGCTTGTGATTCCCGATCTCGATGGCAGGCTCTCCGGGATGGCGATGCGAGTCCCCGTTCCAACCGGAAGCGTCGTTGACTTGACCGTCAGCTTGGGCAGGAAAGCCACCGTAGAAGGAATCAACGCGGCCATGAAAGCCGCCGCAGAAGGGCCCCTGGAAGGGATCCTGGCTTATACCGAAGATCCACTGGTTTCATCGGACATCATCGACGACCCGCATAGTTCGATTTTCGCTTCCGATTTTACCAGCGTAATCGAAGGTAGTGCGAACATGGTCAAGGTCGTTAGCTGGTACGACAACGAGTGGGGCTACAGCGCACGGACCGCGGATTTGATCGCAAAAATTGGTTCGGCTTAACTAACCCAATACCGTTCAAAATTTGGCCCCAATCTTTGGAGGCGAACTAGTCATCCCGAACCGAGTGGAGCGAGGTGAAGGATCTCTCGTGCTTTTTACGCGAGATTCTTCGGTCGCCCAGGCTCGCTCAGAATGACTTCAGCTGCGCTCGATCAAACACGAACGGCGTTGCGGCTAACCCACATTCCCAAATTCGCCTTGCTGCACATGGCAGTAATTTGCCGTTCGCTCATTCGGCGGTTATCATGACCATGGTCAAATACGGAGCGGCAATGGACGAAAGACTAATCGATAGCCGGGAACTGAATCGATACATTGAAGAACTTCAAAACAGCCACGAATCTTCCGATCTGTCGTTTCAAGTGCCTCTAAAGATCCCTCCCAAGTATGGTGTTTACTTGTGGTGGCCAGCCAAGATCGAAGAATGGGTCCATCCGGACGATTATGACATTGCGAATAAACTGATCCCAAGTAACCGCGTCTTTCGCCGCGAAGATCTTGATGACCAGTATTCGCGGCTCACTTACGGAGAATACTCGTTACGTGTAAAGCCCGTAATCTGGCTGGAAGTTCGATCGGATGGCTATGAAATAGGCGACCAAATCGAGGTCAAATCTCGCATGGGACGCGGACGTCCTTTCATCGCGACGATTGTTGAAATCCGCTGGGACCAGGAAAACTGCCGAATTCTCTACTCAATCGAAAAAAACGGTCGGAAATTGCGGCGGCCCTACACTGTCGACGAGTTTCAGCTCGCGCAAGCCTTGGAATCATATCTGGATGTTCGAAAGCTGAAGCTGATGGAAAAATTTAAAAAGCGGTAATCGCCAACTGCGCCTTCTACAAAACTCGCACTTTACCACAGCAAACGCAGCGAGAAGGTCGAACAAAACAGATCAAACCGCAGCTCGCGATCAGCAGGAAACCAAAAATAAATGGCGGAATGGGAACGTTGAAATGAAGGTCGTTGCGGAAACACGAATGACAGTGCTTTACCGCACCTGATGCACCGGATTTTTCAAACTCGATGATGTTTAGGTTTTGGGTCATATTGCGAAACCTCTAAGCACGATTTTGGAGGGATTAAGGTTGCCCAAGACAAGAAATAAAGGCCACTTGATTCATCTTGTTTCAGAGTCTGAATTTGTCAAGCAACCTTTGATTTTGCGGCCATACGACCGGTAAAACCGGAATTATTGTTAATTCTTGGGCGTTCTACGGTTGCTTTGTCAGCCCTTGCAAGCCCGTTCTGTGAACGGCCCCGAAATCGCAATTTTGTTCGTTGCCTCAAACCACTGTTTGGGCTCGTTCAAGCATCGATTTCTCGACTGTTTCACCCATGTCACGAAGGACATCGACAAGTCGCAAACGGAAGGCGTGTGATCTCCGCGGTCAAATCGCGTTTTTAGAGAAAAAGGCCCCCTTATTGAAGCGGAATACCATGGCAGAGTTAAGTTCGACCAAATTATGGCGGTAATTACACCCTGAGGGAGCCCTGTAATTTTGTTATAATCAAACCGCTTGATAAAGAATTTGGAAATTGACGGTTTGATTTCGACGCTCACCTTACATGAAGTGGGTTGTCGAAAACATATTCATCGTCTGACGTAACCAACAAACGACTGAAACTGCAACTTCTGACTTGGTACACCAGGTCCGATCAATTGTCTGGACAACGGCTGCGGAATGTGGAGTTAAACTTCAAGTGAATCTATCTAAAGTGCTGGAGCCGTTCTCGCCTCCCGAAACAAATTTTGTTGAACGACTGCGTTATTGGGCCTTGGCTCAGCCTGAAAGCACAGCGTTTCGTTTTCTTGACAAGCCAGCGGGCGAAGATGGAGAAGATGAATACATAACCGTTCAATACGGCGAACTTGACGAAAAAGCGCGCGCGATCGCCGCTAAGCTAGTTTCGCTCGGTTATGCCGGCCAACGAGCCCTGTTGATGTATCCGACAGGACTCGACTTCATAACCGCGTTTTTTGGTTGCCATTACGCTGGCATCGTGCCCATTCCCGCGTATCCACCACGTCGCAATCGAAATATGGGGCGAATTAACGCTATCTCAAAAGATGCCCAAGCCGCGGTTTGCCTGGTAGATCAGTCTGTTTTCAATCAATCCAAAAAATCGAAACTTGATCCTGATTCGAGTATCCATCAAGTTCCATGGGTTACGACCGATTCCATTCCGCTTGAAATTGCTAGCGACTGGGTAAAGCCGCAAGTCGATCCCAGTTTTTTGGCATTGATCCAATATACATCGGGAGCAACCGGATCGCCGAAGGGAGTGATGCTCACGCATCGTAACCTGCTGGAAAACTGTCGCATGATTGCCGAATCATTTGGGATGGACCGAAGAGTATCCGGATGTACGTGGCTACCTTTGTACCACGATATGGGATTGATCGGTGGAACTCTGCACCCGATGTATTTCGGTATCGAAACAACGATTATGTCTCCGATTTCTTTCCTGACAAAACCGATTCGTTGGCTTCGAGCCATTTCCAGGTTTAAGGGGACAGACTCTGGCGGACCTAGTTTTGCCTACGCGCTTTGCACGACCAAAATCACTGAAGAACAATGTGAAGGGCTAGATCTTTCCAGCTGGAAAGTCGCATTCAATGGAGCCGAGCCTGTACGTGCGGATGTGATGGACGCGTTCACCGAGAAATTTGAGCGATACGGATTTGATCCGATTAGCCATTATCCTTGTTACGGTATGGCGGAAACGACTTTGATCGTTACTGGTAGCGACCCTCTCAACAAGCCAATCATAAAGACGTTTGACAAAAACGCGCTCGTCCAACATCGAGTCGAAGAAGTCCCGGAATCCAACCCAAACGCAAAAAAACTCGTCGGTTGTGGTAAGGTGATCAGTGGCGAAGAAGTCATTATCGTCAATCCGGAGACACGTAGAAAACTGGGCGACGCGGAAGTCGGTGAAATCTGGATTAACAGTCCCAGCGGCGGTCAGGGCTACTGGAACAAGCCCGAAATCTCTGCCGAAATCTTCCGTGCCCGCATCTCACCTGACAATGGTCGAGAGTATATTCGCTCGGGTGATCTGGGTTTCATGGACAAAGGCGAACTTTTTGTAGCCGGTCGTCTCAAGGACATGATTATTGTCCGGGGGGTCAACCGTTACCCACAAGACCTCGAGGCGACGGTCGAACAATGTGACCCGCGCACCCAATCTGGCGGTGCTGCGGCTTTCTCGATTGACCGTTGGGACCGCGAACATCTCGTGATTGTTTGCGAAGTCCAAAGAAACGCCAAGCACAAGAGCTGGGACGAAGTCATCAATGAAATCCGTTCTTCTGTCGCTGACGAACACGATTTGCCTCCCGATGCAATCGTTTTGGTACGCGCGCACAGCATTCCCAAAACTTCCAGCGGAAAAGTTCAACGTCACGCCTGTCGTCAACAATTTATTGACAACAGTTTAATGACATTCGCGCGCTGGGTATCGTGGGAAGAGTCGTACGTCCCCGAAACTGGGGAAGCATCAACGGTGGAACGAAACGGTCATCCGGCGACCGAAGAAGAGTTGGGTGAGTTGTCCGTCGACGTTGTTGAGGCAGTGAAGTATTTCGTTCGCGAAGTTGGACGTGAACAGGCGAAGAACCTGACGCTTGACACAAATATCGTACATCTTGGTTTGGATTCACTCGCCAGAACGGATATCGCTTCCTATCTCTGCACGGTGTTCGGCGGAACGTTGCCGGACGAAGTTCTTCAGGATGTTGAAACCGTTCGCGAAGTTGCGGAAGCGATTCAGGCACACATTGGCAAGTCACCCGTCATCAAAGACTATCGACGGCTCAGCCAGTCTGAAATTCGAACTCGCGTCGAAACCGTTCGCGAAGTTGCGGAAGCGATTCAGGCGCATATTGGCAAGACACCCGTCATAAAAGACTATCAACGGCTCAGCCAGTCTGAAATTCGAACTCGCGTCAAAGGTCCGATTCCCGAGTCCTATTATCAGCTTGATAAGATGCCGGAGTTTGTGCGGCTGCACCGTTTGCGTCGTTTGATTGACTCGACGGGTCTTCGGAATCCATTTTTTGGAGTGCACGAGGGTCGGATCGGTGACACGACGAAAATTGATGGACGTGAACTGATATCCTTCGCCAGCTACAACTACCTTGGCCTTTCAGGCCATCCCGACGTCTCGCAATCGGCCAAAAACGCGATCGATGAATTCGGAACCAGTGTTTCGGCCAGTCGAATCGTTTCTGGGGAAAAGACGATCCATCGCGATCTTGAGAAAGAACTTTCTGATTTTCTGGATGTTGAAGACGTTATTACTTTCCCCGGTGGACATGCGACAAACGAGTCCGTTATCGGCCATCTAGTCGGTTCAGGCGATTTGATTATCCACGACAGCCTGGCACACAACAGCATTATCCAGGGTGCAGAACTATCGGGTGCCAGACGAAGACCGTTTAAACATAACGATTACGAACACCTGAATTGTGTTCTTGAAGAAGTCCGTCATTCCTATCGTCGTGTGCTGATTGCGATTGAAGGTCTGTACAGTATGGACGGAGACTACCCTGATCTGCCGAAGTTTATCGAGATCAAAAACCGCTACAAAGCCTGGTTGTTCGTCGACGAAGCCCACTCGATTGGCACGATGGGCAAAACGGGTCGCGGGCTGGCTGAAGTTTTTGATGTCAACCGCGAAGATGTCGAATGCTGGATGGGAACGCTCAGTAAGGCGTTTGGAAGTTGTGGTGGATTTATCGGCGGCACTCATCAACTGATTGAATACCTCCGATACACAACACCGGGTTACGTTTTTGCGGCTGGCATGCCTCCGGCCAATGTAGGTGCCGCGTTAGGCGCGTTGCGGGTACTCAAAAACGCTCCAGAACGAGTCAAACGCCTTCAGGACAATTCAAGACTGTTCCTGAAACTTGCCAAACAGGCGGGACTTAACACCGGTAGGAGTGGTGGCGGAACGCCGATCATTCCGATCATCACGAGCAGTTCGATTCGTGCCCTTCGACTCTCCGAAGCGCTTTTCAACAACGGCATTAATGCACAGCCGATTCTGCATCCGGCGGTTGCCGATGATGAAGCAAGAGTGCGTATCTTCATGACAGCCGAACATTCCGAGGAACAGATTCGCACCTCGGTTGCGATCATCGACCGCGAATGGAAACAAATCGTTTCCGAACACGGTTTGAAGAGCACCTCGGCGGTTGGCAGCTAGATCTATCGAACGTGATTCGAAGCACGAAACGGAATTGCTTTTCGAAATCATCAGAGATGTTTTATCAACCTGCCAATCTGCCTCTGTTGACAGTCAAATTAACGGTTCTAGAGCGCGTTTGGTTTAAGTTTGGCGTCTTTTCGTCGGTTTCGCCCGGCAAACAGAACGCCACGACCGCTATTCGTCGGTGCGACACGCACTAGCCGGGATTTCTCACGTAGGCCGGAACAAAGTCGCGTATGTGCTTTGCCGGAACAGCGCAAACGCCACTAATTCGACTAGCAAACTGTTTTTGCGCTGCTTCCAGAAAAGCGGCTGCAGTTCCGGCAATTACAACGTTTGCTCGTTGCCGGCCTACGACTTGTGAGAAATGCGGGCTACGATGGTGTCCGTTGATAGGTATACAGGTGATTCACAGATTTGGCGGACTGAAATTTGAAATTGGCGATTGAAAAAGCCGACACACTGATTGAGGCACTTGGCTGGATCAAGGAATTCCGTGACAAGACAACGGTGATCAAGCTTGGTGGAAGTGTCTTGGACAACTCCGACGCCCTGCATCATATCCTGCTCGACGTTTTATTTATGGAAACGGTGGGAATGCGACCCGTCATCGTGCACGGCGCGGGCAACCGAATTAGTGCGGCGATGTCCGAAGCCGGCATCGAGCCAAGATTTGTTCAGGGACGACGGTACACCGATTCCCAAACTTTGGAAATTGTCGAACGCGTGCTTGCCAAACAAACGAATGAATTTCTGGCCGAGGAATTCGAAAAAATCGGTGGCCGGGCGATGACTTTGAACTTTGAGTCGACTCCGGTCCTGACTGGCGAGCCTTTTCAAGTGAAAGATGAGGCCGGCAATCCGATCGACCTGGGATTCGTCGGTTCGATCACACGGGTCGACCGCCAGGTTATCGAGAATCTCTGCTACGCCGGGCAAGTGCCATTCATACCGTCGATGTGCGAATCGGCTGATGGTCAAAGACTCAATGTAAACGCCGACACCGTTGCGACCAAAGTGGCCCAACAACTGAATGCTGACAAACTCGTCATGATTAGTGACATTCCTGGCGTGCTTGCCGATCCAGACGACCCCGAATCACTGATATCGACACTCAATCCATCCACGGCACGCGAGCTGATCAACGCGGGTACGATCTCGGGAGGCATGATTCCCAAAGTCGAAGCATGTCTTGAAACGATCGACAGAGGCGTTCGCAAGGTCCACATCATTGACGGTCGCTTACGGCACTCGCTGCTGCTTGAGGTGTACACCACCAGCGGTATCGGTACGGTCATCTGTGGCGATTGATATCAAGCGTTACAATACTTGCTTCGTCACTAATCGTTGATGTCATTTTTCCAGTCAAAAAGGGCGTGTCCCATGCGTCACCTCTTAACACTATTCGATTTTTCCAGCGATGAGATTCATCGTGTGTTGGAGATCGGTAATGATCTGAAATCCAAACTCAGAACCGGAGAACGACCTTCCCTGTTACAAGGGCACATTATGGGAATGCTCTTTGAAAAACCTTCCCTGCGTACTCGTGTCAGTTTTGAGGCCCTGACAGGGCAGCTCGGCGGGAGCAGCTTGTTCCTTGGTGAGGATGTTGGCTGGGGCACTCGTGAGCCGATTCAGGATTTCGTGCCGATTCTGACCAGCTATCTGGACGTCTTGGTCATCCGGGCGAAACGTCATAAGGATGTTCGCGAGGCGATCAAATTTTCCCGTTGCCCCGTCATCAACGGACTAACGGACGTTTCCCATCCATGTCAGGCTTTGGCCGACATGATGACGGTGCAGGAACTAAGTTTGGACTTGGAAAATACCAAAATTGCCTTCCTGGGTGATTCCAACAACGTCACCTACAGCTTGGCGATCATCTGCAGCAAACTCGGTATCCAATTGTCGATCGCTTCGCCAGCCGGTTATCAGTTCGAAGACGATTTCATCCAACAGTTGAATCAAGAAGCTGGCCGCACCGTCATCGAACAGACGGACGATCCACGGATCGCTGTAGAAGACGCTGAGTTTGTGTACACCGATGTTTGGACAAGCATGGGGCAGGAAGCCGAAAAAGCACAGCGGCTAAAAGAGTTTGCCGATTTCCAAGTCAACGCCATGATCATGAAAAAGGCTCGAAAGGGAGCGAGACTTCTGCATTGTCTGCCCGCCCGACGCAACGAGGAAGTTACAGCTGACATCATTGACAGTCCCGCCAGTGCGGTGGTCGAACAAGCTGAAAACCGATTACACGCGCAAAAGGGATTAGTCGTTTGGCTGTTAACCGGCGCCAGGAAACCGGTCCATGTTTGACCAAAACAATTACAGATCATCATTGTCATTTTGACGGAAAAGTATGACTCGCAATCCACAAGAAATCAGACCCGTAAAAATCACTCGCCATTTCACCAAAAAAACACCCGGCAGCGTTTTGTATCAAAGTGGTGGCACAACCGTGCTTTGCACGGCAAGTGTTGATGAAAACGTTCCGCCGTGGATGGTCGATTCGGGAAAGGGCTGGATCACGGCGGAGTATAATATGTTGCCCGGCAGCACCAGCCCCCGAAAACAGCGTGATCGAAAAAAAGTCGATGGCCGGACCACGGAAATCCAACGCCTGATCGGACGCAGCCTCCGTGCGGTCGCGGATCTGGAAGCACTTGGACCAAGGCAGGTTACGGTAGACTGCGACGTTTTAGAAGCTGACGGCGGTACACGGACGGCCAGTATTACAGGAGCCTTGATCGCGTTGGTTGATGCGATAAATTCGTGCAAACCGAACTTGCCAGATCCCAATATCTACCCGCTTCGAGACAACGTTGCGGCGATCAGCGTCGGTGTCGTCGAAGGCAGGGCTGTCGCCGATCTGGATTACGCGATGGATTTCGCGGCTTCGGTTGATATGAACGTGGTGATGACGGGAGAGGGTCAATTCGTGGAAATCCAGGGGACCGGCGAAGAGTCAACTTTCACCGAAGACGAACTAGCCGAACTTCTGAAGCTGGCCAAAATGGGAATCGTTGAGTTAACCGTTCTGCAGCAAGCAGCGCTTATCGACGAGTGGCCTTTTTGAAAATTCGTTTGTTGAAAGCGAGAATGATATAAGCGCATTGTTAAACCGCGTGGGCAACGCCAAATGGCACTTACTTTATGGCGACTCGAGACCCTCTCCCGACGACACGTGAGGGTCCGGGAGAGGGAACCTAAAAGATTCCTTACGGAATCAACAACCCTCACCCGACGCTGAGACGTCGACCTCTCCCAACTTGAGAGGTTGGGTCCTAAAGTAAGTGCCAGTGGGGCAACGCCCCGCGTGTTTTGACCGGCAAACGCGGCCCGTTGGGCACGCGGCTAAACGAAAATTTCGACTTGACCGGACGAATGAAAACGAGTCTCTGCAAAATGAATGCGCCCAAAATATTAATTGCGACAGACGTTCCGTATTGGCGACGATCAACGGGAGCAGAACAAAGGATCTCAGCATTAGTCGATTA
>CAMYNE010000197.1 GCA_947259675.1 uncultured Pirellulaceae bacterium | reverse complement strand
CCGGCTTCATGGCACTGGTGCATGCCTCTTAATAAACTGCATTTTCTGCTTGGGCGCCCACGACAATTAAAGTCTCGTTTCGAGCTAGGCGTGGGCGCCCCCTTTCTCCTCCCTTATCCGCCCGCTTCCTGTCATTGGCAGCCCGGGATGGATGTTTATGTCCGCTAGCGATACCGCCAGATGAAGCCAACCCCAACCCCGCCGCCGACGCGGCGTGTCCAGCGGAAATCGTTATCCGAGTAGTCGTCCGGGCTGTCGAGACCCAGCAAGACATTGCCATCGCCTGTAACCAGAGTCCAATCATCTTTGAGGCAAACGACATCTTTGACACCTATGTTCACCATTGGCTCCACCGCCAAAACGACACCCGGGCGAAGATCAAAATCGTCTGTTTCCAGCAACGACTTGCTATAGTAGTTGGGAACTTGCGGTGCTTCATGTAGATTTTGTCCAATGCCGTGCCCCACCATGTCTTCGACCACTGAGAATCCGGCATCCTTGACGAATTTCTCCATTTCAATCGCGATTTCGCTCCACATCGTTTTACTGCCCATCAGCTCAATGGCCAAACTCAAGACACCCTGGGTAACTTCAAGCAATTTTCTTTTGGAGTGATCAATTTCCCCGACAGCATGAGTCACCGCCGCATCACCACACCATCCATCGAGTCGACAGCCCGTATCAAGGCTGACAATGTCGCCTTCTTCGATCCGTCGGCTCCCAGGAATCCCGTGGACAATCTCCTCATTCACGGAAATACAAGTTTCGGCGGGAAACGGCGGTGTTCCGTAGTTTAGAAACAACGGGGTTGCATCGTATTCTGCAAACGTTGACCGGTACACTTCATTTAGTTCGCCTGTCGTCACACCCGGTTCAAGAATTTGAGCCGCCGCTTGGTGCGCTTGCCAAACCAGTAACCCGGCAGCCCTCATTTTTCTGATTTCTCGCGGTGAACGGAGAATACGTTTGACGTCTGGCATCTTTGATTCGAATCTTGATGGGTCTTTCAAGCGTGCGCGGGTTTCTTTTTGGGTTTATAGATTTCGGTTGCAGTTCCAAAGAAGACTTCTGCCGAATTCATCATTGTTTCGCCAAGCGTCGGGTGTGCATGAACCGTCTCAGCGATGTCTCGGACAACGCAGCCCATTTCGATGGCAAGAGTCGCTTCCGCAATCAATTCGCCCGCACCGGCTCCCACGATGCCGCAACCCAGCAGGCGTTCGGATTCCGGATCAACAATCCATTTGGTTAATCCTTCTGTGCGTCCGAGCGCTTGTGCTCGACCACTTGCCGCCCATGGATAACTGCAAACTGTGTGATTTATGCCGTCACGTTTCGCTTCTTCGACGGTCAATCCAGCCCATGCGATTTCCGGATCGGTAAACACGACGGCCGGAATCGCTCGTTTATCAAACACAGTCGCATGTCCCAAAATCACTTCCACCGCATGACGACCTTCGTGGTTGGCCTTATGAGCCAACATCGGTTCGCCTGCCGCATCGCCAATCACGAAGATATTGGGTTCGGCAGTTCGGAGGTGCTCATCGTGAACCAGAAAACCGCGTTGGTCCGTTTGAATTGCCGTGTTTTCAAGGCCGATATTGCGAGTACTCGGGCTGCGACCAACGGAAACCAACACGCGGTCATATTGTTCTGTTCCAAATTTGCCAGGCCCTTCGTAAGTGACTTCCACTTTGTCACCACGCAGAGCAAGACCTCCGACTTTCGTGTTGAGGAAAATCCGGTCTTCAAACAAGGTTTTCAGCCTGCGGGCCAATGGACGTACAAGATCGCGATCGGCACCCATCAACAATCCATCTAAAAGCTCAACCACGCTGACTTTGGTTCCAAGATTTGCGTAAACGGTCCCCATTTCAAGTCCGATGTAACCGCCACCCACGACGAGCATGGACTCGGGGATATCGATAAGGTTGAGTGCCCCCGTTGAATCCATCACTCGATCGGAGCCTACGTCGAAGGCTCCCGGCATCGCCGGCACACTTCCTGTTGCGACAATGCAATGGTCAAACGTGATTTGTTTTCCTTCCGGGATCGACGGATCGTCGCCGTCAAGTGAAATCGTTTTGTTATCCGCAAATTTTGCCCAAGCATTGATGACGGTCACTTTGCGACTTTTAGCCAGAGAGCCGAGTCCGCCCGAAAGCGTGTCGATCACCTTTTCTTTGCGAGCTCGCAATTGATCAATCGCGATTTTGGGCGAACCGAACGTCACACCCCAATCGTGATTCAGTTCTTCAACCTCCGTAATGACTCGAGCCACGTGCAATAACGCCTTGGAGGGAATACAACCGCGCAGCAAACACGAACCGCCCAACCGCCCTTCCGCTTCGATTAGCACGACATCCATGCCTTCGTCAGCGGCCAGAAATGCAGCTGCGTAACCACCCGGACCACCACCTATAACAACCAGTTGCGAATGCATCTTGTTTCCTTAGAAAAAAACGGCCAGCCACAAGTGACTCGCCGTGATATCTTTCGTCCAGGTGCAAATCTCAAAAACGAGAGTCGGTTATCGTGACAAGAATTCGACGACCGTGTTCGCATCAACCGGAAGACTGATGTCGGATGGACCCGGTTTGCCAACAACATTCGCCGTTAATGTTTCAGAATCAAAGGCCACCCATTCAATGCCTTCGCCATCTACACCAACTTCACGAATCCCCTTGTACATCGTCAACAGGTTTGGACGAGGTCGAACGGAAACCACGTCACCGGGACGAAGTTGAAAGGACGGCTTGTCGACCTTCACCCCGTTAACGCGAAAGTGCCCATGGGCGATTCCTTGACGAGCCTGGGGGCGAGTTTTGGCCAACCCAACTCGACGGACAATGTTGTCCAAACGGTTCTCGCAAATCAGCAATAGGTTTTCGCCTGTGTTGCCCTTTTGACGTGTCGCGTTTTCAAAGTAACGACGCAGTTGTCGCTCGCCTAAACCGTAATAATGCTTGATCTTTTGTTTTTCCATTAACGCCGAACCATAAGTCGATGGCCGGCGAAAACGGGTGTGCATTCCAGGAGGTTGGTTTCCACGCTTTTCAAGCGCGCGAGAAGATCCTCCATTCTCGTAAATAAGTGTTTGTAGACGTCGGTTGACGCGCCCTTTCGGGCCGGTGTAACGTGCCATCTTCAATAGCTCCTAAAGCTGTTGGTGACTGTCGGTTATGGCTCTACGGATATCGTCACCCGACGAGGGCAGGCCATTTTCGTTTAAACTGCACAGATTTTCGCGAAACAAAGGTATTTCGGCAAGGGGTAAAATTCGCCTGTTATTCCAGGCGGTCGTCTTTTTCTCAGCTCGGTATCAAGAAGTCTTTATCACTTCACATTGAAACCAGCGTTTTTAATCAAGAGAGACAATCTTACGTGCCGAGGCACCGATCGATTTTCTGACGCAGATCTTCGACGAGAATTTCGCGAATCAAAAAGCGTTTTTGCGACGAGATTTCTCCTGAAATCAACTCGACCTGAGACTTTCGCAGATTCAATTGTTTGCAGATCACGGCTCGAAGAGCCTGGTTGGCTTTTCGCTTTTCGGCGATCTGCGTAACGCTCACCTTTAAAGCTCCGTCCTGCTCCCCTTTGATCCGGTTTTGTTTTGAACCGGGTTGGGCTCGAACCGGCAGGATCACACCTAATTCATGAGCTTCAAGCTGGATCAATCGCGTTCCCCCGCTTTCAAACCAGTTGGCGTCGCGTTGCCCTTTCGATGGCCTCTTCCGCGTGGCTGACCAATTCCTCGGCACGCGAAAATTTCTTGCACACTCCGATAGGAATCGACCCATTGAGCTTGCCAAATCTCTCACGATCGACCGGTCGATCTGGAAGCTCGCGAATGAATAGACCGCTGATCTGGCTGGGAAACTTGTTGTAAATCTTCCGATAGAGTTCCGGATCCTTTTCTCCCGAGTCGCCGATAAGAATGAACTTTCTCTCCGGAAGATTTTTGACGATCGTTTTGATCGCGGACACTTTGCCTTTGCGACGAATGATGAGCACCTTTTTCAGCAGCTGATCACGCAAACGGAAACTCCGCAGATGAAGCGTCCCCGAAGGGAAACCCTCGTCGATTTGCATTTGCAGTAACGAATCATAAAGCTGCCATGGACTCGAAGAGACATAATGAAAATCGATTCCTCGCTGAGCCCAGTCTTGATAGACCCCAGCCATGCCCTCAACGCCGCGGAATTCGCGCAAAAAAGTATTCGCCAACAGTTCCCGCCGATCCGTCACAAAACTCTCTTTGATCGTATCATCAATATCCGAAATGACGCTCGTTCCTTTTCGATCAAGCAGATAGACAACGCCTTCAGCCGCAGGAACTGTAGGATTATTCGTGGTCACTTGAAACTGAACCGATCGTTTGCCGAACGAATCGACTTCGGTCACTCGATCCACAACATCATCCGGGACGCTAAGCCAGGATTGAAAATGGCCGTTGCGGCGAGTTTTCTTTTTCAGTCGAAATCGATGCCCATCCAGTTTCACGTAGATCTTCATGCGATGTTCGGCGTCAGACAGAAACGGTTTGACTCGATAATGAAACAAGTCACCGCTGGCTTCGGCGGCCGATACCTGCATTGCATTACGCAACATCCGTAGAATCATTCGCTTACGCATGTTGTATTCGCCAGGTGGCTGAAACGCGCAGCCGGAAATGCGCAGCTTCCAATTGCCGGTTTCGCTTTGAAAACCGTATCCCGGATAGGCGACTAGTCGGATTCGTTCCACGCTTAAATTGCTGATGTCAGCAATCTCTAGAGACAATTTTATTAACAGAGAGTTTTCGTCAAAGAATTGACTTTCTTTTTATAGAATCAAAATTAGATACTGCGATATCGAGAGTTGCTATCCCCAAATCCCCCATCCTTCGCAATGCGCACAAAAAAAGCGGCTGTTTCCAGCCGCTTGCATTACTTAATTGGAGCTGATTTTAGTCCCACCACCACTGACCGTCTGCAAGTTCGCTCAGATCGACACCCTGCTTGACCGCACTGATTTCGCCTTTGTCGTCGGTCTTCATTCGATCGGGTGACAGCGCAACTCGGGGTTGAATATTAACACCGCCGCCGATCGGGGTCATAAAGTAGCGTCCCTTCCAAACCGCATTGATTGCTGGAGCAACTTGTTTCGGAGCGTCGTAAACCTCGACAGGGATTTTGGATTCATCACCAAACAATTCCATTTTCCACCCAGCCTGGCCGTAGAAATCCATTTCTTGAATGAACGCGGCAACGATCGAAATGTCGATCACATTGCGTAGCTCCGCATACAAAGGAGCTTTCTCACTCAGCTCGTCGTACATTTTCGTAAACGAATTGCAGAAGTTCTTGCTGGCGCGGTTGACTCCGCCCGTGCGCTTACGAGTTCCATCATTGGCAACACTCTCATCTTCACCAACCAGTTTGACTCCGTCACCGACCAATTCCATCCCGGT